>JAZLAA010000185.1:0-2360 GCA_045612945.1 Elusimicrobiaceae bacterium | reverse complement strand
GGGTAATAACATGGTGTTTTTTCTCCTGGTTGTTTCTCTTGTATTAAAAAGCCCGTTTACGCAAACGCAAACGGGCGGCACAAATCATTTTTTCAGCTCCTGCTTTAAGGCTTCGGGCAGGTTTACGGCAGCTTTTAAGAGCGAAGGCCGTTTTTTTACTTCTTCTATAAAAGCGGCATCGCGCAATTTGTTGCGGTAATTTTTCTCCTGAAAAATATAGCGGAATTTCGTATATACATCATACGTTCCGGCCAGCAGAGCTACAATATCTTGCACGCCCACAATTTCTTCATCCGTGGGAATGACAAAAATTTTCACGTTGGAGTTTGCGGCCGAGATGCAACACTCCGCTTTGTTGGTTTCAGCACAGGCGTTCTTTTCTTCGTCTAAAATGATGCCAAAGTTTTCAAGCCCTTTGCACACCAGTTCGCGCACATTGCTGGCGCGTTCCCCAATGCCGGCGGTAAATACAATACAGTCTAACCGCCCCAACGCGGCCATATAGGCCCCAATGTATTTTTTGACGCGGTAACATTCCACGTCCAGGGCTAGTTTGCACAGCTCGTCGCCGTTGGCGGCGTTTTTGCGTACGTCGCGCTGGTCGGAGAAGCGGTCCCCGGTGAGGGCATACATGCCGGATTTTTTATTTAAAATGGTGTACATGTCTTCGGGCTTCATATTGAGTTTTTTCATCATGTGAAAACAGACCGACGGGTCAATATCGCCCGAGCGGGTTCCCATGACGAGCCCTTCTAAGGGGGTAAGCCCCATGCTGGTATCTAAACACTGGCCGTTTTTAACAGCCGTGACGCTGGCTCCGGCACCCAAATGGCAGACGATGGTATTTACCTCGTCCACATTTTTATCCATAAGCACCGCTGCCCGGCGTGAAGTATAGAGCACGGACGAACCGTGAAAGCCGTAGCGGCGGATTTGATAATCGGTGTACCACTTACGCGGCAAGGCGTACATATAAGAGGACGCCGGCATGGTTTGGTGGAAGGCGGTATCCATTACGCACACATGGGTTACGTTGGGTAACAGGGCGCGGGCTGCTTCAATGCCCATAATATGGGCCGGGTTATGAAGGGGGGCCAAATCAGCAATGTTTTTAAGTTCGGCCACTACGCTATCGTCCACAATGACGGATTTGGCAAACTTGCCACCGTGCACGATACGGTGCCCTACGGCGCTAATGACGTTAATGTTTTCAATGACGCCGTGTTCTTTATCGGTAATGGTTTGAATGACTAAATTGATGGCATCTTTATGGTTTTTGCAATTGTGTTTAAGCTCGTAAGAGGGGTAGCCGTTGCGGTCGTGCGAAATAAAAGAGCCGTCAATGCCAATGCGCTCTACCCCGCCGGCGCAGAGACTTTTTTTCTGTTCCCAATCGTACACACTATATTTAAGGGAAGAACTGCCACAGTTTAAAAATAAAATAATCATACAAATCTCCTGTTTCTTTTATTCTATCAAATTTAGCGGTTTAATGCTGTGCGCAGCCTATCCACATGGGCTTGCAAGGCGGCTAGTTGCGGGTTTTGGCGATGACGTGCTAAAAATTCCTCGCTGACCCCGTTGGGCCCGCGGCGGTAGATATCCAGCCAGGTTTGGGCTTCTTCCACATCATGTTTCACAACAGCCATGTTGATGAGTAACGCATAAGTTTGAAAGTTGACCGGGTCCAACGCCAGGGCCTTTTGGAAGGCCTTATGAGCCAAGTCAAAATGTTCTTGGGCCAGGGAGTTGTACAATAGGGCTTGGGCCGGCTCTTGCCGGGCCGCGGCGGCCTGGCGCATGGCCATGGTGTAATAAAGTTGCCCCACTTGCTGGTGCACAAGGGCGTGATTGGGGTTGTGGCGCAGGACAAACTGAAAGTCCGCCGTGGCGCGTTCGTAATCGTTGCGGGGGGAGTGACGGTCGCCCCGGGACTCGTCAAATTGGCGGTTTAAGTTAAGCACGCTTGCAAACGTGGCGGCGCGGTATTGGCGGTATTCGGCCAAGAAGGGGTTGCGGCGGATGGCTTGCGTGAAAGCGGTGATGGCACCGTCGGGCTGTTGCCATTTTACCAGGGCTACCCCCAAACTGTAATAATGGTTGGCGGTAAACCAATTAAAAAATAATACGCATGGAACTAATGAGCCCACCAACAAAACGCACACGGTGGCGGAGTTGGTTTTCCACCCGGTTTTTAAATACACATAAGCGGTGCTCAGTACACAAAATACGAAGGTAACCGCCGCTAAACCAAAGGCAACCAATTCGCCCGCGTTGTGAATGCCCAGCCGGTGTAAAATAAGCCAAAACTCATAACCCATATAGAGCAGGCACGCCCCGATTGTAACGGTCAACACACC
>JAZLAA010000184.1:0-7094 GCA_045612945.1 Elusimicrobiaceae bacterium | reverse complement strand
AGGTGTTTTTTTATCCGTTTTACTGGCTACGCCGCTGTGACGGGCTGGTAACGGAAAAACACATCTATATGGCCGATATCCGCATGGCAGGCGGATATATAGCGTTTGTGTGGGCGGGCATTAAGCTGGGCTGGGCCCGATATATTCGCCCGCGTAAGGCCGGTTACTCCGCGCAAACGCGGCAACTGGTTGGTTTGCTTGCTTTTATGGGCGTAAGTTATGTAGGGTGGCTGTATTTTTATTCCACCTTGCGCTACGCCGTGGTGCTTGAAATGCTAAGCGGAGTGCTTCTAATGCGGGTGCTGTGCGGGCAGTTAAAATATCTAAAAGCGTGTGTGGCCGGCACATTATTGCTTATAGCGTGCGGCGTTACCACGGTGTACCCGGATTGGGGACGGATTGCCTACGCAAAGCAGGTCATTGAGCTGATTCACTTCCCCCGCGTAAAACCCCATGCGCTCATCTTGTATTTTGAGGATGCTCTTTCTTATTTACCCCCGTTTTTCCCGCCGGTAGCACAATTTGTGGGGGGAATTCAATTGCCTAAAAGCGGATATTCCTATCCCTTTTTAGAAACCCTGGCCCGCCAGCGCAACCCCTTGCCGCAGCTTTATTATGCACACCGCCTTCGCCCGCAAATTTTGCAAAAAGTGGCGGCCCATGACGGGCCTGTCTATATCGTGGCTACCCCGTGGGAGATGATGTTAAACCCCTACGTGCTGGCACCCTACGGGCTGGTGCACCAAAATAAACTGTGTGTGTGGTTTAACGCCAATATCAACCGCTATTCCGAATTATGGAATATCTGTGAAGTGGGCAAATTACCTGCCGGGCCGGGCACCGGCGCGCAAAGTACCCCGTAAAATGCTAAAATATACTATATGGCAAAACTAGTACGGGGGTTTCGCGACATTTTTGAACCCCAATCCAACCAATTTACAGAACTGGAAAATTGCGCCCGCGGCGTATTTTCTACCTATGGGTTTGGCGAATTGCGCCTGCCCACCGTAGAGCTTAAAGAGCTCTTTGTTAAATCCACCGGCGAAACGACCGACATTGTACAAAAAGAAATGTATGCCTTTGAAGATGCCGGCCACCGCCAGTTGGCCATTCGCCCCGAGGGAACCCCCGGGGTGGTGCGCGCGTACCTGGAAAATAATTTTGTGCAAAATGCACCCGTGCAAAAACTCTACTACATAGGCAATATGTTCCGCGCGGAGCGCCCCCAAGCCGGAAGATACCGCGAGTTTGAACAAATCGGCGCCGAGTACATCGGCAACGCTTCCCCCGCGGCAGATGCCGAAGTTATTTTAATGTTAAAAGACATTGTGGCACAGTTCGGGGCTAAAAATTACGTCGTTAAAATAAACAGCCTGGGGTGCGACCAGTGCCGCCCGCTTTATCGCCAAGCGCTCATTGATTTTTTGTCTAAAGAAAAAGACACCCTGTGTGAAAACTGCCAAACCCGTTTAGAAAAAAACCCCCTGCGCGTGCTGGATTGTAAACTGGACGGTGCCCGCTTTCAAGGCCGCGTGCCTACCCTGCAGTTGTGCCCCGCGTGCCGGGAACATTTTGACACGGTGCAAGCCCTGCTTAAAGGTAAAATAGACTTTGTGGTGGACCCCATGCTGGTGCGCGGGCTGGATTATTATTCGCGCACGGTGTTTGAGTTCCAGGCGGGGGACGTATCCCAAAACGCGATTGCCGCGGGTGGCCGTTACGACGGTTTGATTAAAAATATGGGCGGCCCGTCTACGCCCGCCATTGGCTGGGCCATGGGGGCCGAACGCGTGATTTTAGCCCGCGGGGAAACGCCCGCCCCTAAGCGCAAAAGCGTGTGTGTAGTGTCTTTAGAAAAAGCGTGCAACGAAACCGCTTTTAATTTGATGCAAACCCTGCGCGCGGCCGGTATCCGCACGGAGGGAGGCCTGTTTGATAAAAACATCAAAGGCCAAATGAAACAGGCCGACCGTTGCGGCGCTTCTTACGCGCTGATTTTAGGCGGCGACGAACTGGCTAAACAAGTAGCCACGCTAAAAGATTTAACCACCGGTGAACAAAAACAAATTCCGTTTACCGCGTTGGTAACCGAGGTTAAAAACATCTTATGAAACGAACCAATTACTGCGGCGATATAACCGCCCAATTTTTAGGCACCAAGCAAACCCTGTGCGGGTGGGTCAACTCCTACCGCAACCACGGGGGGGTCTTGTTTATCAACCTGCGCGACCGCGCGGGCGAGTGTCAGGTGGTGGTAGAGCCGGGCAAACCATTTTTTAAAGAAGCGGCCGCCGTGCGCAACGAATATGTAGTAGAAGTAACCGGCACCGTACAGCGGCGTATTGAAGGGGCCGTCAACAAAACCATGAAAACCGGCGAAGTGGAGCTGGTGGCCGAGGCGTTTAAGGTATTAAACACCTGTGTGGCCCTGCCGTTTGAGGTGGATAAGTCGCGCGGAGCGTCGGAAGAAGTGCGCTTAAAATATCGTTATTTGGATTTACGCAACCCCAAAATGTTTGCCAATTTGCACCTGCGCCACCGTATCGCGCAAGCTGCGCGGCGCTACTTGGACGGACAAGGTTTTATAGAAGTGGAAACCCCCGTTTTAACGCGCTCTACGCCCGAAGGCGCACGCGATTATTTGGTGCCTTCGCGCGTGCACCACGGCCAGTTTTATGCGTTGCCGCAAAGCCCGCAAATGTTTAAGCAAACGTTGATGGCCAGCGGGATTGACCGTTACTTCCAGTTGGCGCGGTGCTTTAGGGATGAAGACCTGCGTGCCGACCGCCAGCCCGAACATACGCAGATTGATATGGAAATGTCTTTTGTTACTATTGACGACATTCATGCCGTGGTGGAAGGGCTTATGCAAGAAATTTTCAAAACGGCCGGTAAAGAACTGCAAACGCCGTTTATCAAATTGCCTTTTAGCGAGGCCATGGAAAAATACGGCTCCGACAAGCCGGACTTGCGCTATAGTTTAGCGCTTAAAAATGCCGCACCAATTTTTGCCCACACCGGGTTTAAAGTATTTGCCGATGTATTAGCCGCCCAAGGCGCTATTTATGCCTTGCGCGGGCAAAAAGGGGCGGCCTATTCGCGCGGGCAACTGGATAAATTAACCGAGCTCGTCAAGAAAAACGGTGCCAAAGGCCTGGTGTGGCTGAAAGTAAAAGACGGCAAAATAGAAGGCCCGGCCGCCAAGTTTTTTACCCCGCAGGAACTGGCCGCCGTCCAAGAATTGGTAGGCGCGCAGGACGGGGATGCGGTGTTTATCGGCAGTGACGTAAACGTGCGTGTGTGCCAAAGTTTTATGGGGGTACTGCGTAAGGAATTGGTCAAGGAACTGCCGCAAGAAAAAGAGTGGGCGTTTGCGTGGATTACCAACTTTCCGCTACTAGAATATATCCCCGAAGAAAACCGCTGGGATGCGGCCCACAACCCCTTTACCGCCCCCGTAGAGGAAGATTTGCCCAATTTAGAGAAAGACCCGGGGTCGGTACGTTCCTATCAGTTTGATTTGGTACTTAACGGCAACGAATTGGCCTCCGGCTCCGTGCGTAACTGTCGGCGTGATGTGCAAGAACGTATTTTGGCATTGATGAAACATTCCAAAGAAGAAGCCGCCCGGCGTTTTGGGATGCTCTTAAACGCCCTGGAAGCCGGCGCGCCGCCCCACGGCGGTATTGGCTTGGGCTTAGACCGCATTACCGCGCTGTTGGCCGGAGAGGAGTCCATCCGCGAAGTGATTGCCTTCCCCAAAACCGCGCAGGCGGTGTGTCCGCTTACGCAGTCGCCCAATACAGTGGACGAACAGCAACTTACGGACTTGGGCATTACCTTACTCAAAGAAGATTAACCTACGCACCCCGCCCGCCCGGCGGGGTGTTTAGTCCTAGGGGGCTCTGGGTCTTTGGCCCCTGGTAAAAAGGCGTTTTTTCGGCTACACTACCTATATGGATGAAAATAACAAAAATCTAAAAAATGTGTTATATTTCCTGGCAGCCCTAGTCGTGCTGGGAGCTTTGTGGCGGGTGTTTTCGTACGAGCCGGCCCGGCGTGTACCGGGGGAAGCGTCTGTCCGCGCGGATAGTGCCGGCCAAACAGCCAGTGCGCCCCAACCGCAGGCCAACCCGTTAGTCGCTATGAAGCAAAAAGAACTGTTGGGCGAACCGGTTGCCGCCGCCACACAGCCGTCCATGACTGTTGAACCTGATTTTGCGGCTTTGCCTGCGTTAGCGCCCGCTACCGGCAAACCGCAACCCGCCTCCGCTTACCCGGCGGCGCGTAAGCCGGGTTATACGCCCAGTGGGGAAGGAAAGCGTGTTGTTTCTACCAATTTTTACACACCAGACCGCGGTCAAAATACGTCGGCCGCTTTAGCGGGAGGGAGCCGCCCAAACGGCGGGTTTACGGGCCCACAGGTAAATTTTCAACCTACTACGCAAGATGCACTAAAAGAAGAACGCGCCCGTGCGTTGGCGCCGTATTTGCGCCCCAGCTCGCAGGAAAAAAAGCGCATGGATGAACAGTGGAGTAAAATTTCAGCTGCCTTGGACCGGGCCGTTGCACAGGCCCTCATGCCCAAGAGCAAAAAAGAGCAGATGATTGAAAAATACGCGGCCAAACCCCAAGCGGCTTTTGCACAAGCCGGCGGGCTGACGGGGCCGTACGCTTCGGTAGTGAACCAAATTAACGCGCAGAAGCAAAGTATTATGAGTAGTTTTGGGGAATCTTTTGGCCGTTCTGCCGCGCAGGAAGCCGGCCAAATTATGGACGCTTTTGCCGGCGAGTTGGCCTCCGCCGTAAACGACCCGGCGGCCTCCTCGCAAGAAAAAGCCCAGCGGGTCAAAGACCTGGGCAAAAAATACCAAGATAAAATGGACAAGCTGGCCGAGCAAAGCCAGTACGAGCAGTTTGTGGCCCAGCGCGTAGCGCAAGACAACGCGCAAAAAGCCGCGCTTGCCCAGCACTACAAAGACCCGCAGTTGCAAGCCAGCATAAACCAAATTATTGATGACGTGCGCGAAAAGGACCTGGCCCTGGCCACCGCCCAGCTGCCGCAAGAGCAGTATTATAAAGAGAAAGCGATGAACCAATACAAAGCCCACAAAGAAATTGCCGATGCTATTTCTAAGGCCGGGCAGTCCACTTCCGCCTTCTATGCGTGGGAAAACCAACAGGTACAGCAAGTGATAGACCAATTAGACCAGGCCGAAAAAGAAGGCAAAATTATCAGCCGCCCTCAATCCTACCCGGAGGAGCAAAAACAAGCCTTGAGCGAAAAACTTAAACAAGAACAGCAAGATATTTTAAAACCTCTCCGGCAGCAATATGGCGAAGATAACGTGCAAGATTTTCAGCGTCTGCTAAATAATTATCAAGCCCAAATGATGGACCTGGCGGGGCAGGAACTATCGCCCAAAGAACGGCAAGAAAAAAATAAAGAGCTGGCTACCAATTTTAACCGGCAGTTGCGTGAACTGCATCTGGAAAAAGAAACCCAGCGCATTGAACAACTACCCTGGACGCCCGAGCAAAAACAGCAATACTTAGACCAACTGCGCCAAGAGTACGATGCCGCCCAATAAAAGGGTTTGCTAATAAAATTGCTGCCCCCAGCCTGGCTGGGGGCAAGTTTTTACGAGCCTGCAATGACCGTCCAAGACGAATCATGCTGGGCAAGGGTGTCACAAACCAGTTTTCCTTTTTGTGAATTGTGATAATAGAAACATACTTGGTTCGGTTTATAATAATTTATAAAACTGTCTCCAAGTATATTTCCGTTTGTGTGTACCCAAACCCCGTCTGTCGTCACATACCCGCTCCAAGAACCGTCTTTGGAGGTGCACTCATTGTTTGCATCGCACGAGCTAAACATCGCTTTGGTATCAATGTCTAGCTCATTGAGCGGAATATTGCTTCCCCATGTTTTGCCTTGTAACATGGCGACACTTCGCGCCTTTTCGGCTGAATCTAGGAAGGTTTGAATTTCGGTAATGCGTGCCTTGGCTACTGCTTTTTGGTATTGCGGCACGGCTACTGCGGCTAAAATGCCCACAATGAGTACTACTACTAACAACTCTATGAGGGTAAACCCTCGTTTTTTATTTTGCATACGTTTTCTCCTTGATTGTAATTTCAATTTCACTGCCCTGAAAACACATGCAAAAACGGCCGCTATATCTGCGTCTAGCCAAAGCCGCATACATAACAGCCGTGGTTTGCCTCCCGCAAGGGAGGCAAACACTCGGCACAACCCGGGTGTACATCCCAAGTTGTGCCTAAGACGGGCTATTTTTGAACTTGGCTAGACGTTTGGTTTCCCAAACAGCTCCGTATTCTGCATACGGTTCCAAAAACAGTTCAAATTGTACTGATAGTATAATAAAAAAATACTCCAATAACAACCCCTGTAGGGGGGGTACCACCCGCGCTTCTCTAGGCCCAAAGGTCCGGTGGATATAGGCCTTTTGGCCCGTGCACGATAAGTTGCATAAAAGTTACAATATATACATCTGGAGGAAAACATGCAAAAAAAATTAGGAATCTGTATCAGTCTTTTGGTACTACTGGCCGCTGGGAACGGCTATGCCCAAAAAAAACAAATGCTGGAAAAAGCGGTAGAGTCTTTATCAGGGGGGGTGCCGAGTGTCTTTTCTGAAACAGCCCCTCTTTCGTTACGAAGTGTAGAAATGTTAGGCCGCCGCCTGGGTACGGCCCAAGTTATGCTGGCCAACCCGGTGTATGTGTCTAGTGCACAACTTTTTGAACAAGTTCAAGCCGCAGACGGCATGCGTAGCGTTCCCGCGCAAGACTTGCGCACTTTGTACGCCAAATTTGAGCAATTAGACCACACGGTACAAACCAACCCTGTTGACTACCGGAATGCTTTGTGGAGCACGCCCCCCGCAGGCCGCGCGATGGTGTTAATGAACGTAGATGTAAAAGCCATGGCCGATTTGTTAGACGTGCAACGCTATATGCAGTTGCATAATAATGAATTCCCGCAATTATTTACAGTCAACTCCAACGGCTGGTTGCTCCCTACGGATTGTTTAACCGATGCACAGGGCAACCAGGCCTTCCGTTTA
>JAZLAA010000183.1:0-2249 GCA_045612945.1 Elusimicrobiaceae bacterium | reverse complement strand
AAGGTAGGGTTTTTGTGACCGGGTTCTTGCACGAGATAAACGGCTTTGCTCTCGCGCTCGTTATCTTTCATTTCACTTTTTACGGTAGCTAAGCCCGGGCCGAAGTTAAACTGCCAATCCGCCAAATTGACTGTGCCTTGGGTGTGGTTGGTAAACTGCAGGGTAAGCTCGGCAAGACCATTTTTCTGTAAGCGGTAGGTTTTCTGCACGCTTACGCCGGGGATAATATCGCCGGTGAAGGTAATAGAGTCGTGGGTGCGGGCATATTCTACAAAGTCCACATGTTGCAGTGTGGCAAAGTACCCTTCCCCTTTATAAGGGGTTAAATCCACGGGGCCCAAAATATCCTTATACAAGTACGTTTTGATGCCTGCACCTTTGGACGAAAAAGTCACATCCGCATGCGGCATGGAAAGCGTGGTCAGTTCTTCGGGTTTTTGGGAAGTTTCGGCCTTGGCCAAGTAAGCCCCGTCGGGGCCTACCACAGCGGCGGGCGCGGCAGCGAGTTGTTTATCCTTGAGTTGAAGCTGCGCCTGAGCCGCTTGTTGGGCTGCACGTGCACGTGGCAACGCAACAAATTGTTGGTATCCTGTAATTACCAGCAAAAAGAACATGGCGGTAATCAGGAACTGTCGGTTATTCATTCCTACTCCTCTTACTCAGCAGTGTTTGCACACCGCGTTAAGAGAAAGCCTGTAAAACCTAAGGTACAGGGTCATATCCGCCGGGATGCCACGGATGACATTTTCCCAAGCGTTTAAGTGCCAACCAACTGCCTTTTATGAGGCCATACTTATCAATGGCTTGAAAGGCATATTGGCTACATGTCGGTGTAAAACGGCATACACCATGGGGCCCTAAGAGGGGCCGCACACACGAATATCCTACTTTAAAACACCCTGTTACTGCCTTTGTAAAACGGAGCGAAATTTTATCCATGAGGCTTACCTACTATAAGCCAACTATTTAAGTAACGCGGCCTTGCCGCATAGTGACGTGAGCGCATCCTGCGCTGCTTGCACGGTACTTAATGTTTCGCTTTGGCGGGGCTTTATTATAATATCTGCCCCGGCTTTCAAACGGACTTGCAAGGTCCTAAAGGCTTCTCTTAAAATTCGTTTGGTACGGTTCCGTACAACCGCCGGGCCTAATTTTTTAGACACCACTACCGCAAACCGGGCCGGGCCGCCGGGGCGCACTTGACACCACAGCGTAAGCTCCCTGTTTTGTACTTTATGGCCTGTTTGGATAATGGTTTCAAAATCCCTTTTTAAATGCAGGCGCAACCGGTGCGGCAGACCGTTGGGTAACATAGCTTACGCGCGGATCAGTTCGTGGCGGCCTTTTTGGCGGCGGGCGCTTAAAACTTTGCGTCCCCCGGCAGTGGCCATGCGGGCGCGAAAGCCAATGTGTTTAGCACGTCTTCTTTTATTGGGTCTGTAAGTCGGTAACATAATTTTATAGGCACGGCGCGGCTGTGGTCTTGCGGCGCAGTGCACTCCTTATACTAAGTTCAAATGGTTTATGACCACAGCCATATTATAGCTTTTTTTTGTTTTTGTTGCAAACCTGTTTGGTTACGGTTCTTGCGGCGAAAGAAAGCGGTACACATTTTTATTGATAAACTTTAGCTTGCCGTTGCGGGCATTTTTCATAATGGCATAGGGGCCATGGGAATGTAATACCAGTTTGGTGTTTTGGGAAGTCAAATAAATGACACCTTCCGGTACGTCATATAAATAGACCGGCCCGTAGGGAGTGTTGGAATAATACACAAACGGTTGGTAATAGCGCACCACGTCCTGCGCCAAATCTTGCGCGTCAACATAGACGATTTTACCGGGCCAAACCCCTTGAGAAACAGTTGGTGGCGTGGTTGGAAGGGTTCCCCCTGCTTGAAAAGATTGCGCCAAAAGCTGCTGTATGGGGGTGCTAAACGGTTGGGAAGAAGTACCAAAGCGGAGTTCTCCGTCAGGCAGACGCACAATATAGCTGTTTCTGGGTAAAAAGAGCAGTTCGTCATTGATGTAGGTATCCTTAGGCAGGCGGATCGCCACTAACTGGATACTGTTATAGGTAATAAAGGCATTCATATAAGGCAGTTTGCGGCTGCGTTGAAATAACTTATCAAAAGATTCGATCCGTTTGGTGTAGGAGGGCAGCTCTTTGGCAGAACAGATAGAAACTTGTTGGGTAACCGGCGGGAGAACACTACGCCTGATTTGTGTCTGTATCACGGTTTGCAGTTG
>JAZLAA010000182.1:0-2024 GCA_045612945.1 Elusimicrobiaceae bacterium | reverse complement strand
CACGGTAACTTTAGTAGGGTCATTCGCATCGTAAAAAATACCCTCCGTTACCCCCGCTGGACGCGCTTGGTTTACAGGCTCTTTATCCTCAAAACCAAAAGGGATTAAAAAATCTTCCGTTTGTTTGGTCTTAGCTTGATTTCTGAATACAAAACACAAACCCGTAATTTCCATATTCTTGGCACAGGCATAATATTCGTAAATATCATCGATGGTTAGCACCCAATTAGAGCCAGACTTGGTCAATTTATACTTATCTGTATTAGTACCCCAATTAGTACTACATACCCAAGTTCCTTTTTCTGTAGTAATAACTCCCGTATGTGCGTAACACGTAGTTTGAGAAGCCATATCTGTCCCAGCAGGATTAAACGTAACTACCACTTTCCCTTTATATCCCAAAGGAATAACAGCAGGCTCTGTAGTTACTTGCGCCATGGCAAAGAGGGTTGCACATAGCATAGACAATAAGAGTAGTGTTTTTTTCATAACGTATGTGATTTAGATTTGATTTTCAATGCGTTAAAATTACAGATTATTTACTAAAAATGCAATTTTTATTTGTTTTTTTTCGCAAACCTAACTTAGCAATACAGTGAGGCGATTGCAATAGCATACCGTCTGCGAGGAGCGGAATAAATTTTACTTTTTGAGGATGTCAAGAAAATGAAAAGACGTTGCTTTTTTAGCGAGATAAAGCAAAAAATAGTATCTTTGTGGGCTAATTACAAAACTATCACCATTATGGAACACAAATTATCTATCTACAACACATTAAGTCGAAAAAAAGAGACTTTCATCCCTTTGCATGAATCGGTAGTGGGTATGTATGTCTGTGGACCTACCGTATATGGCGATGCCCACTTAGGCCATGCTCGTCCAGCTATTACCTTTGACCTTTTGTTTCGTTACCTACAACATTTAGGCTATAAAGTACGCTACGTGCGCAACATTACAGACGTAGGTCACTTGGAACACGATGCCGACGAAGGCGAAGATAAAATTGCCAAAAAAGCGCGTTTGGAACAAAAAGAGCCCATGGAAGTGGTGCAATATTTCTTGAACCGTTACCACAAAAGCATGGATGCACTAAACGTGCTTCCTCCCAGCATTGAGCCACACGCATCGGGTCACATCATTGAGCAAATTGCCTTTACCCAAAAAATTTTAGATGCAGGCTATGCGTACGTGAGCGAGGGTTCTGTCTATTTTGACGTAGAAAAATACAACAAAGATTTCCACTACGGCAAACTATCGGGTCGCAACATCGACGAACTGCTTGAAACCACCCGCGAGTTAGATGGTCAAAGCGAAAAACGCCGCAGCATGGACTTTGCACTTTGGAAAAAAGCCCAACCCGAACACATTATGCGTTGGCCATCGCCTTGGAGCGACGGTTTCCCCGGCTGGCACATGGAATGTTCTGCCATGGGTTGCAAATACTTAGGCGAAGAATTTGACATTCACGGTGGTGGTATGGACTTGATGTTCCCACACCACGAGTGCGAAATTGCCCAATCTACCGCTGCTTTGGGCAAAGAATCGGCACACTACTGGATGCACAACAACATGATTACCATCAATGGCCAAAAAATGGGCAAATCGTTGGGCAACTTTATTACGCTCGACGAACTCTTTACCGGTACGCACAAACTATTGGTGCAAGCTTACAGCCCCATGACCATTCGCTTCTTTATATTACAAGCACACTACCGCAGTACCGTTGACTTTAGCAACGAGGCACTACAAGCATCCGAAAAAGGTTTGCAACGCCTTATGGAAGCCTACGACCGCCTGCAAAAACTAACCGCATCGGCTACCTCTACGGTAGAAACCGCCGGCTTGCGCGCTCGCTTGGAAGAAGCCATGAACGACGACCTCAACTCGCCCATTGCCATTGCTCACTTATTTGATGCTTGCAAGGCCATTAACCAAGTACACGACGGCAAAGCCACCATTAACCAAGCAGACCTTACCGAACTAAAAGATACCTTTAAATTATTTATCGAAGATATTTTTGGTTT
>JAZLAA010000181.1:0-2516 GCA_045612945.1 Elusimicrobiaceae bacterium | reverse complement strand
CCGCCTTTTACCCTGAGCCAAACAAACGGGAAAATTAATATTGTGTCCCTAGATAACATAGCGTCCCCGTCCTTAACCGGTAAATTAAACGGGGAAAATTTTCAGGGTTCCTTTTCGTATAAAAATATACGGGACGTTATGGATATTGTGCTAAACCTGAATTTAGACAAACTGGTGTTAGATACTTTCCCTACGTTTGATAGCACGGCTGACAGCGCCCAGCCTGTTTCAGCCCAAACAACGCAGGCACCAAATACTACCCGGATGAACATTCAAGCCAATGTCAACATAAACGGCCTTAAAATCCCGTATCTAGAATCCGACGGATTTGTATTAAATGCTCTACTTACGGATGTAACAGATTCCATGTCTTCCACCAACGGTACGGTGAATTTTACACTTAAGCCCGGTCAAATTACCAACTTGGATGACTTTATCAAAGACAGCAAAACAGCTAAAATTATCCTGCTGCCGGTGAGTATCGTAAAAAAAGTGGCCGGGCTGCTAAAAATTGACTTATTCCCGCAAAGCAAAGGCCCCAACGGTACGACCCTTGCATTTACCCAAGGGGAGGGAAGTTATCTGTTTAACAATGGGGAAATGTCCATCCAAAAAACAATATTTAATTCTACCGTTACCAATATATCGGCCACCGGAACCGCCGACTTTAAAACGGATGCGCTAAATATGAAGGCCAAAGCTACCCTGCTTACGCAGGCAGCTCCCGTATCATTTAAAATTACGGGTACGATGAGTAATCCAAAAGGGAAATTAGATGTGGTCAATACGGTAACCTCCGTGGTGGGGGGAATTTTAAATGGTAAGGCTGTTAAATCGGCTGCCAACGAGGGAACCAACCTCACTAAAGGAGCGGTAGATACCGCCGGTAGCGCCGTTAAAGGAACCGTTACCACCGCAGCAGATGTGGTAAAAGGAATCGGCAATTTATTTAAAAAGAAACCGAAAGACGAAAACGAATCCCACTAAATGCTAAAAAATGCCCCCGGTAAATGCCGGGGGCGTTTTATGTAAATAAAAACCCCGGAGATTGGACCGGGTTTTTTTAAATATGCTCTAACCACCTACTAACCATTTACCCGGGCTACACCCGGTTGTACTCTTCTCATTAATAGAACATTCCACACGTCTCCATGTGGCACTTACGGGACCGCTAGTACCATTATTAAAGCAAAAACCTCCACTGGAACACGGCGTGTTCCCATCATTGGTATTTATGGTATTAAATACGCCGTCTTGCGCCGACACCGTCTTAAGCAAACGTAAGTTATCGTCAATCTGTATAGTTATTGTAGATACGTCTGGGTCTATCGCTAACGTATCAACAATCAGGGCACCGTTAAATGTAGCCTTACCGGTAGGTGCCAAGTAAAGCGTTGTTACCATCCATTTGGCCTTATTATTCTCATCCTGTCCTACAACCAAGGCAGTGCCTTTTTCCATATATAAGTTTGTGATACGCAGCGGTTTCTTACCTTGTAAATCCACCTTACCGGACGCTGTAGCGTTTGTTGTATCGGATGCAAACCCTAAATTCAGCTCACTATCGCTTGGCATCTTCACCGGCTCGGAACCTACTGTTTGAATCTCCCCAAAAGAAGCAATCGGCGCAGAAAGCGTGGCATACATTTCCATACGCTCCGGAGCGGCCCATGCGCTGACACTAAGAACTACTATCCCACAAAAAACTACGATATGTTTCATAAACCCTCACTTTAATAAATACAACAAAATAGATATTCTAAGTATAGCTAAAATAAGCCCTAAAAACAACCCCTTTTTACCTAAACGGCTAAAACAACTTGAAAAATTTCATATAATAGGGGTATGGAATTTTGTTTACTGGTGCTGACTAATTTGGCTTTCCCGTTTGCCGCATTGGGGGTGGTGTTGGGCTTTTTGCTCTCCCCGCGGCGCAAACTGCTCGGGCACCTAGGAGCTGAACTTAAAGAACGTTTTGGTTGGGCCCGTAATGTGCCCACCGGGGCTATATGGCTACACTGCGCCAGTGTGGGGGAAGTCAACTCCGTTAAGGGCCTGATTGCCCAACTTAAAGAAGTGTACCGAAAAGAAATTATCGTTACTACCTCTACCCAAGCGGGCAAAGAAGCTGCCTTAAAAAACCCGCAAATTACGGCCGCTTTTCTGGCACCGCTTGATTTTTATCCGTCCTGTACACATTTTATAAAAAATGCCCGTCCGTACCGCTTTTTTGTGGTGGAACGCGAAATTTGGCCGAATATGCTGTGGGCTGCCCACCAAGCCGGGGTACCCTACGCCGTAGTAAACGGACGTATCAGCAAAAAGTCCGCCCGGGCATATATGTGGGTAAAGCCGTTATTTAAAAAAGTCCTCTCGCCCTTGGCTTTTGCCGCTTTGCAAAGTAAAGACGCCGCCAAACGTTACGAACTTTTAGGAGTGCCTGCAAACAAAATTACGGTTTGCGGCAATATCAAATATGACAGCCTTTCTGACACACCCGCCAAAGTAAGCGAGGT
>JAZLAA010000180.1:0-2091 GCA_045612945.1 Elusimicrobiaceae bacterium | reverse complement strand
GGCAAAAAACGGTGTTCTTCTATCCGAACCCGTTTACCAACCCCTCCAAAGGTACGTTGGAAATTACCAAAATGCCGGTGCCGGGTACGGTGTCTATTAAGTACTTCAACTTGGCGGGCGATTTAGTACGCGATAGTGATTACACTTGTGTGGACGCTAACAACTACCAAACCACCATGGGTAAAGATTTGTACTTCCAACCCGATAACAATATCAGCCAGACCCGCTTGACACCAGAGCAGTTAGACTCTGCTACAGGAAGTTTTAACAACGTGCGTAACGCAGCCCTGCGCTGTAAGTGGGACCGCACCAACCAACACGGCAAAAAAGTAGCGCGCGGTGTGTACTTTGGGCTCATTGATTTCAAAGCCTATAACGGGCGTGAACATTGCCAGAAAGTGGTAAAGATTTTAATTCCATAAAAGGAGTTCGTGCTATAATATAATAGGGCATAAAAAACTTTATGAAACTATCAAAATTCGTAACTGCAGGTTTATTAGTGGGGCTGTTAAGCACCAACGCACTGGCCATTCACCGTAATGCCGGTACCAGTGCCGGGGCGTTTTTAAAGATTGATGCCGGGGCCCCACGTGCCCAAGCATTAGGTAATGCTTTTGTATCCGTGGCCGACGGGCCCGAGGCCTTATTTTGGAACCCGGCCGGTGCTGCTAGTGCTACCACGCGCGAAGTGCAGTTTACGTACTTGGACTACTTGCAAGGCTACAAAGCCCGTACTTTGGCTTATTTGCAGCCTATCGGTAAAACGATTATCGGTTTGAGTGTCAACTACATGGACATGGACAACTTTGATTTCCGTGATGAATGGGGTAACTTAAACCCCGAGGTAGGCGTCCCGGTACAAAACTTTGTAGGTAGTTTATCTATTGCCCGCGGATTTATCAATCAAAAATTACAATTAGGTGGTACTGCTAAATATATTACGGAACGTTTGTATAACGGCAGTGGCCATAATCATTATGATAACGTCGGCTTTGACGTTGGGGCCAAACTGCGTGTTGTTAATTGGCTCGGTTTAGGCGGTGCCATCGTCAACATTGGTGACAAAGACGAAATGCCGCGCGGTTGGCGTGTGGGGGCGGACTTAAATACTCGCTACTTTACTGTTTCCGGCGAATATATGAAGTATATTGATGACAAAGCCCGCTACGGCGTAGGGCTTGAGGTACACATTCCCGAAGATTTACTGCAGGTGGCCCGTTTTGATTTGCGCGTAGGTTACTATACGCGCGACAATACCGGTATTAATACGAAGGACAGTTGGGTCAAACAAGTAGGGCTGGAAGAAACTTCCCGCGTGTCATTCGGTTTTGGTATTTATAGCGGCGAGCTGTTTGGCTATGGGGCTTCCATTGACTATGCTGCCACGCCGTTTGGGGCCTTAGGAACTTCGCAACAAATTGCGATTTCCTTGCAGTTTTAAATATGTTGAAACGAGGGAAGAATTCACTTGCTGACAAAAAAGGCCAAAGCACTACTGAATATATTGTGGTAGTAGCTGGGTTAGTGGGGGCATTCCTTTCCTTTTATGTACTGTATTCGCACTTGGTGCCGCAGCAATTTGACCAAGGGGCTAAACTGATTTTGATGGACTATAATGCAAAGTAAAATTTAAGTTAGGAGGAGTTATGAAATATATCGTAGCCTTACAAAACAAAGTAGATATGCTTAAAGCTAAAGCCTTGGAAACACTGACCAAAAGGGAAGGGCAAAACACGGTAGAATACGTGTTGATGCTTGTGGTAGTAGTGGGGGTAGCTGTTCTCGTTGGTGGTTTGATTAAGAGCTTTATGCCTGAATTCTGGGAAAATATTAAAGGTAAAATCCTTGGTGGTGCTAACAGCCTGTAACTATGAAACTTTTTCATAGGAAGCGCGGTCAGGTAACCGTAGAGCTGATGTTGGTGTTGCCTGTATTTTTGCTCGTAATATTCTTCGTGCTTGAATATGGCAATTTAGCTTACCGTACGCTTATTTTAAACCACGCTTCCTATGAATTTGCCCGTATTGGGGCTTTAGTGGCCGTAGATAAGCCCAGCGGTATTGCCAACCGCACGGTTATGCAGCAAAAAAT
>JAZLAA010000179.1:0-5138 GCA_045612945.1 Elusimicrobiaceae bacterium | reverse complement strand
TGGGGATTGTGGGGGCCGGGTGGGCCGTAGCGCTTAGCTACGCGGCCATGGCTTTGGCGTTGTGGCGTTTTACGCAAAAAAACTATCCGCTGCCGTATGAATACAAAAAACTAATCGCTATCGCCGCAGTGTGCGCGGCTGGTGCCCTATGCGTATATGCATGCCGCTTACAAGCCCCACCCACTGTATTGTGGCTTAAAATAGCCGTACTCACCCTCTACCCGGCCATGATGTACGGTATCATTAAAAAAGTGTAACAAATGTACGCAGTTTACTTATAACGCCCCGGCGCGTATTACGCCGGGGCGTTTTTAATTTATAATACCGTGCAAGAACCGTCCGCACAAATACCCAACGTACTGCAAAGCGCACCCGCACAGTATTTGTTTCCTCTTGGGCTGATAATCAATTTTCCCTGATTTTCCCCTTTTGAAAAAACAAACATTCTGTTAGGGCTACTATTATCTCCATCAATCGCATAACCGTCCGTTTCAACTTTGTATATGCAATTCGTCCAACCCGAAGACGGACACGTTACACTGCAACGGGTTCCACTTGCTGCCTCACAAGACGACAAGCCCGGCAACTCTACATCTAGGGACGACAGAAGCGGGGCATTCGCCGTATTCCACACGCCCGTTCCCTGGGTTTGCAGTTCGTACACAGAAGCCGCTTTGTGCAAAGCGGCCAAGTTTGTCCACACGCCGGCTAAGCGGCTTTTTTCTACCGCTTTTTGGTATTGCGGCACCGCCACGGCTGCCAAAATACCGACAATCAGAACCACTACCAGCAGTTCAATAAGCGTAAACGCTTGTATGTTAGTTTTCATGTGTTGTCTCCTATCCGTTAATTTCAACTTAACTGTTTATGAAAACCAACTAAAAACGGCTATGTATGCCAAGCTTTATCGCAATCTTGCCACAAACAGCCGTAGTATCACATAAAAATATGCAATACATTGGGCAGAAAAAACGCCGGGAGCTACCCTTCATTTCTTCTGCCTTAAACGACTATTCTTGGACGCGATAAAGACTTATTTACATAAGTATTCCGTTTCCTAAACGGTTCCAAAAACAGATTAAATTGTACTGATAGTATAATAAAAAACAGAGTTGCTTTCAAGTGAAAGCAACCCTGCACGTAGCGCGTACAAAACACTATTTATACAGCATACTTCTAAATTCAGCGGTTTGGTTCACCCCTTTAAACATCCAGCCCTTTTGTTCCTCGTCAAATAAAGACTCAAAATTAGTAAAGTTGCATTTAAGCGCCTTCTCTAAAGAGGCATACATTTTTTTACGGTCTTTTTTACTAAGCCAATATACCCCCGCCAAATTAACATGCGGCGTAGGGGCCGCGGGGTCTAACTTAATGGCGGTTTGAAAATCCGCCTGCGCGCCGGCCCAGTCTTTTTGTTGCATTTTAATATATCCGCGGTTGTTATAGGCAATGGGCCACTTGGGATCTAACTCAATAGCGCGGGTATAATCCGCAGCAGCTTTATCCAAGTCTTTCAGTTCTTCATATACTAACCCCCGGCGGTTAAACCAATAGGCCTCGGGTTGCAACGCTAAAACGCGGGAGTAATCTTCTAAGGCGGCTTCATAGTCGCCCATTTCTTTAAACGTGTTGCCGCGGTAGCGGTACACTTGCCAATCGGCGTCGTTGCGGTGGATAGATTTACTATAGGCGGAAACGGCTTCATCCAACCGGCCTTCACTTTGCCAAATACGCCCTTGCCAATAATACACTTGCGCGCCGTCGTCCCCCTGGGCTTGTAACGCATCCACCTGCGCTTGTGCCTCGTCATAGCGGTACCCTTGCAAACTAACCGGAATAACCTCGTGCAATAACGCGGGGGAAAGTTTTGCCCAACTGCCGGCAAATTTTTTGTAATCCAAAAGCGCCGAGCCATTTTTTTCTAGTGCGCTGTACGCCCGGGCGCGCGCCAGGTAAAAATCTTTATGGGTGGGTTTAAGTGAAATGGCTTTGCTAAAATCGGCCAGTGCCTGGGTATTTTCCCCCCGCTTTACATACGCTAATCCGCGCGCATAATAGCGGAAAGGGTCCTTCGGGCGCAGGGAAACCACCCGGTTATAATCTTGCAACGCCTGGCGCCGCTTGCCCAGGGCCTCATACGCATCCGCCCGGCGGTGATAGGCCCCCACGTGACGGGGCGACTTTTTAATCACCTGCGTCAACAACTCCACCTGGCGGTTCAAATCGCGCTCTTGTTTGGCGCGGGCAAATAGCTCATCGGCTGTTTGGGCCGCGTACAATGGCAACCCCAGTAAAACCAACCCCCAAAGCCAGTTTCTCATGTTGATATTCCTATTAGTGATGGCACCCGCACTGCCCGCAACAGGTGTGGGGCGTTTTGTGCTTTTGGCACGAGGGAATATGGGAAGATACCTTCACCATTTTCCCTAATTTTTTATCATATACATACGTTCCGGTAGCAGACATACTTATACGCGCTCCTTTTCAAAAGTTTGGCTAAACCAGCGCACCACCCACTCGGGCTTATAGTCAATAATTTTGCGGTTGTGTGGCGTAAAACTTTGCGCCGGTGCAACAATCTGTTTCTCTCGCGGCAGTAGCGGGTACACATAATCGGTCACCACCTCTATGTTGGGGTACCACAGGTTATGCACTTTTTTATCTATCCAGTGTTGCAATCCCAAATTAGGCACATTGAGCCCGGCTGAAGCCGCCCAAAAAACGGAATTGACCGCAATCACATACAGCGCAAATTCTTGTTTAAGGGTATCCAGCAATTGCCACGTTTGGTTAATGGTCAGCTGTTTAATGTTAATAAACAAGTAGTTGGGGTTATCCGCAGGCCCCCCCGAGGTCACACTCATCACAAAATATCCCTTCTCTGTAAGCCCGTTTACTAAAGCTTGCATGTGTGGGTATACATAATTAGATCCGCGGGAATCTAACTGCAAGAACACAATTCCCTTTTTACCTTGGGCCCCGGCACGGGCTCTTTCTAAGTAGCCGGCCGCCGCGGTGGGAAACTCTAACGGGAAGTACATCTTCGGGCGCGGCAGTTGTGCAGGCGGCACCAGGCCGAATGTTTCAAACAAACTGTTGACGCGGTGTGTAATATGGGTGCCGTACTCATAATACACGGGGAGCACCAAAAAATCCTCCGGCACGTCGTTAAGTATGGCGGAGTAATCATAATTTTTCCAAATCAGCGGATGGCGCAGCCCGTTAAAGTAAGCTACTTTTTCAAAGTGCGGGTTTTCCGCCAACAATTTACCTACAATGGGCGAGTTATTCCGGTCAAACTGCCCCCCCACGTACGCGTAAAACGGGATAGACGGATATTTTTGTTTGAGTGCTTCCCACAAAGGGGTCGTGTACAAATAATCCCCAATGCCCATAAAAAACACAAACGCAAACCCCTTCACTGCGGGGTTGGTACGCAAGGCATTATCCAAATTATAATACACCTGTTCATGCAAATAAAGCGGACGCGCAAGATGATACCACGCACTGTTTACCGGGCAGGGATCCGTTTGCCGGTCTTGCGGACGCGCACCAAAGCCGTACCACGACGGGGTGGACGGTTCTGCCCAAAAGAACAATTTATGTTTACACCACCGTACACACTCATACGCTACACAGGCTAAGCGGTGGGTACGTAACCAAGTGTCTAATTTACGCATAGTATAAGTATAGCAAAAAACAATGCCCGGCACCGGGCCGGGCATGTAACATCAAAACAAACCATTAAAAACCTGCTTTTTCCAGCTGGCCACAGAAATCGCCGGCCGAGGGATTGGTACAGCTTTTCGTCCAACTGGCCGTCAAACCGTTTTGGGTGCGGGTAGCCTTAAAAGAGGGCAATTTAAAAGAAAATTTACTGTTAGGATAAGCATCCACCGTACAAGTAGCGCCCGTACATTTGGCTTCATAGGTATAACTTGACCCTGTCGAAACATCTGCCAACGAAACATCCAACTTGGTTAGCGAAACGCTTGGATCCGGGGAAATAAATGTAACCGTGTCCCCCTTAAATTGTAAGCGGTACATATCAATGCCTCTTTGTAAAGCTCCCACATTTTGCAGGGCCTCCGTTACGCGGGCCCGGTTAATAGCTTTGGTGTACTGCGGCATAGCGGCCGCGGCCAAAATACCTACAATAATCACTACAGCCATTAGTTCAATGAGTGTAAAACCTTTTTTCATGAGTATCCTCCTGTTCAAATATTATAACAAAAAATAAGCCGTTGGGAACTTTTTTGAAGAAATTACAAGGGATTTGCTACAATACTCTCATGCAACTAAAAACTATTTTTTTTGGTACCCCGGCGCTAGCCGTGCCTTACTTAGAATTAGTGCGCCAACAAACCGATTTGCAATTAGCTGTTACCCAGGCGGATAAACCCCGCGGGCGCGGGATGGAAATTTGCGCCTGCCCCGTAAAAGCCCGCGCCTTGGAATTAGGCGTGCCCGTACTTTCTCCCGAGAAATTAAAAGACGTTTTTCCTCAAATGGCCGCTACCCCGTTTGACTTGGGAATTGCCGTAGCATATGGCAAAATTTTCCGGCCGGACTTTTTGGCCCTGCCCAAACTGGGGATTTTAAATGTGCACTTTTCGCTACTGCCTCAGCTGCGTGGAGCGGCCCCGGTTCAACAGGCACTTATTCAAGGTTATACCCGCACGGGTATTTCGGTGTTTTGGATTCGCCCGGGAATGGACGACGGCCCCCTGTTTTTGCAAAAAGAAATTGCCATTGACCCGCAAGATAACGCACAAACTTTATTTGAAAAACTAATTCCGCTGGGGCTGGCAGGGCTTAAAGAAGTACTTACTCGCCTCCAACACGGCGAAAATGTACAAACCCCACAGCAAGGCACCCCCACCGCGGCCCCGATGCTTAGCAAAGAAGATGCCCTATTATGCCCGGCACAATTAACCGCCACACAACTACACAACCGCGTGCGTGGCCTGGCCTGCGGCCCCAAGCCTAAAATTCCGTTTACACACGCCGGGAAATTAGATTGGCTGCAACTCCTACGTACCGCCGTAGCTGATACCGATACTGTTGCCCTGCCCGGTACCATTTTGACCATTGAACGAAGCCGCGGTATTTTAGTAAAATGTGCCCAAGGTGCGGTG
>JAZLAA010000178.1:0-2689 GCA_045612945.1 Elusimicrobiaceae bacterium | reverse complement strand
CACGAGCTTTTCCACCGGTGAGTGCGCGTGGTAACGGGGTTTTCCCACGCGTCAATGGCGCCCTGGTTAATCGTGAGCGACGGGTCCGGCACGACCAAATTTTCATCTACCTCAATTTTTACGCCCAGCCCGTTACACGCCGGGCACGCCCCGTAGGGGGAGTTGAACGAAAAGAGCCGCGGTTCCAGCTCGCTAAACCCTAAGCCGCAGTGGGCGCAGGCGTTAGACTCGCTATACGTAAAATCGTGCGGGCCTGCCGTTTCCAGCACGTTCACCAGCCCTTGGGCGTAGCGTAGCGCGTTTTCTACACTTTCGGTTAAGCGTTCGCGCTCCAATTCCTCTACAAAAATCTCGTCGGTTACCAGCTCTATGGTGTGTTTTTTGTAACGCTCCAGCGCGGGCACTTGGTCCAGCGAAACTACCGTGCCGTTCACGCGCGCTTTGACGTAGCCGTCTTTTTTAAATTTTTTAAATAACTCCTCATACGTGCCTTGCCGCCCGCGGATGACGGGGGCCAAAATATAGACGGTTTGCTCGTTAAATTTAGTTAAAATATCCTGCACAATGCCTTGCACGCTCCAGGCGTGTACTTCGCGCCCGCACTGGGGGCAAAAGCGTTGGCCCACGCGCGCAAAGAGCAGGCGCAGATAGTCGTAAATTTCGGTAACGGTGGCCACGGTGGAACGGGGGTTTTTAGAGGGGTTGCGCTGTTCAATGGAAATGGCGGGGCTAAGGCCCTCAATATGTTCCACGTCGGGCTTTTCCATCAGTTCCAAAAACTGGCGCGCATAGGCAGACATACTTTCCACATAGCGGCGTTGGCCTTCGGCGTAAATGGTGTCAAACGCCAGCGAGCTCTTGCCCGAGCCGGACAACCCGGTCACCACCACCAGTTTTCCTTTGGGGATTTCTACCGAAATGTTTTTTAAATTGTGCCCTTTGGCACCAATCACTTGAATGGATTTCATCTTAAACCTCTGCCGGCCCGCGCCGTAACGTCTGCTTGCGCGCCGAAATTAAATATATTATATAATTTTACTAAAGGGGGTTGCCCGCGTGAGTAAAACAGTTAAATACGTCTGCTACGCTTTGGGGATGGTACTATCGGTGGGTATTTTGGCCGTGATGATTTACCAAACCAAGGGCAGTTTTGTCAAAATCTGGCAAGGGGTGCAGACCAAGTATTTGGTGCTGTGTTTGGTGTCCTCGGTACTTATTTATGTGGCCATGGGGCTGGGCTTGTATGAAATTTTGCGTATCATGGGCCGCCGCCTTAGCAAAAGTGCCGCTATCGGTATTGCGCTGGTATCCACCACGGTAAACTATTTAATTTCTTCGTTAGGGGCCAGCGGGTTTGCCCTGCGCGCCCACCTGTTAAACCGCCGGCGTATTCCGTTTGGCATGTGCGTAACGGCCAGCATTGTGATTACGGTACTGCTCTATTTGGTGCTGGCGCTGATTATTTTGCAGGGTTCGGTGCTGATGTTGTTTAACGCCTCGGCCACGCGCATGCAGCTGATTGAAAACTTTGTACTCATTATTGTCATGTGCGTAGCGTGTGTGCTGATTACCGTGTTTTTGTTTAATAAAGAGTGGCGCTCTAAAAGTTTGCGTACGGCGTTTAGGTTGCTTAACAAGTGTTTGTTTAGGGTATTTCGGGCGCTCATCCCCAAAGGGCGTTACGATACGTTTGTGGCCCAATTAGACGAGGGCATCCACCTCATCCACCGCAAAAAAAGCAAACTCACTCGCACCGTTGTCTATGTGTGCGCGGATTGGTTTTTTACCATTATGGTCTTATATTTTGCCTTCCGGGCGGTGGGGGAACCCATTGGCGCGGGGGTGTTAATTGCCGGGTTTGCCGTGGGCATGGCCACCACGCTTATTCCCATTTTACCCAGCGGCCTGGGTGCCATGGAGCTGGCCATGACCGCCGTATTTAGCCAAATGGGCATTGATTGGAATGCCGCCTTAATGGCTACGCTTATTTACCGGGTGGTGTATTATGTGATTCCCGGCATTGTGAGTATTTTTATTTATTGGGGATTACAACTTTCCTCCACGCCGCCCCCCCGGCGCAAACACGCAGGGAGATCGTATGATTGAAAAACTGGCGCACCTGACCCCGTGCGTGCCTGCCAGCTGTTTTGTGCACCCGCTGGCCTGTATTACCGGCCGGGTGACGCTTGGTGAAAACGTAGGCGTGTTTGCGGGCGCGGTGCTACGCGGCGATATTGCCCCCATTGTAGTGGGGGAAAATTCCAACATTCAAGATAACGCGGTGTTACACGTTAATTACAACGCGCCGTGCCAGCTGGGTGCGGGCGTAAGCGTGGGGCACGGAGCCGTGGTACACGGCAGCAAAATCGGCGACAATGTGCTCATTGGCATGAACGCCGTAGTGATGGAAAGTGAAGTGGGCCCCAACTGTATTATTGGAGCGGGGGCGGTGGTGCCGGCGGGTAAAATTATCCCGGCCGGGTCTTTAGTGATGGGCGTGCCGGGCAAAGTGGTGCGCGTGCTGGAAGAAGACGAAGTAAACGCTATTTTACAAAACGCCCGCGAATATGTGCGCGCGCTGGAAATTTATAAACGTGAGCGTTGTGAAGAGAAGCCGTTACGCCGTTAAAGTTGCCGTAGCGGGCCGTCAAAAGACGGTAAAAACAGACTAGAAATTTTGCTTGTTTGA
>JAZLAA010000177.1:0-2025 GCA_045612945.1 Elusimicrobiaceae bacterium | reverse complement strand
GTGCAACGGGGTAATTACCACACACAATACTAAACTACAGGCGAGGTGTTGGGTTAAATAAGGTAAATCAAAATGTAACAGCGGTTGCCCGGCTTGTACCGCTTCCCCTATGTGTACGAGGGGTATAAACCCTTTCCCTTTTAAGCACATGGTGTCTAGCCCTACATGCAGGAGGATTTCCAATCCGTCTTGCTCCAGGACAAATGCGTGCAAGTTTTTATTGATGTTAATTACCCGCCCGCCCAGGGGGGCGCGCAGGGTGTTTTCGGTCGGGTCAATGGCCAGGCCGTCGCCAAGCATTTTGTCGCGGAAAACCGGGTCAGGCACTTGTTCCAAAGCAACCACCGCTCCGCTAAGCGGGGCCAGTACGTTTATGGGTATTTTCATACGCGCACTCCTACGGGTTATTATAGTATATTTTAATCTATACAGACGGTATGATTTAGCCCCGTAGTTTGTGAAATAATGGACTATTTTTTAAAATTTGGCCCACCCAATACTTTAATGGCAAGCGGGTACAACGCTATAATAAAGAACACCCACAAGAAAGCATACACAAATACGCCCCAGTGTACGCCTAAAAGCTCAATACAGGGCTCAAGCACCTGTTTAAACCCGTAGGCAATGCCCAGCCCGGCTATGCCGATTAAAATACCTTTTACGGTAAGTCCGGTTTGGGTGAAGCGTATCCACCGTTTTTCTATAAACCGGGAAACAAACAAAGACAGCAAAGCGCCCAGGTCATAATAACCATCAATCATCATCCGCTGGGGATCTACCAGCAATTTGCCGTCTGCATAATCCATGGGATAGGGTTTGAAGGTAATAAATAAAAGCGCCAGCACACTCACGCAAACGCCGCCCAGTAAGAGGCGGTTTTCTTGAGCGGGGTGTTTTTCTATATAGGCAAGCCCTTTATATACTAAGTACAACGTAAATACGCTAAGCAGTATGCCCACGGCTACATCTTGCGGGGTGTGTACGCCTAAATAATTGCGTGAAAACCCGGTTAATAACAAGGCCACTACACATAAAAACGAAAGTACCTGCATGGCTCTTTTTTGCCAACATACCACCGCCAAACCGCCGTACATCGTAGTGCCGCTAATGGTATGCCCGCTGGGGAACGAATATCCGGTAGCTCCGTCAATGGCGTGGCCGGCCGGTATGATGCGCGGGTCACGTATCCAGGGGCGGTAGGCACAAACGGAAAGTTTAACCAGCGTATTAAGTGCTTTGCCTACAAAGAGCGAAGCCAAAATAAAAAGGCCGTTATGTTTGCTAATGCACCAATAGATGAAAATGGGAATAAAAATTAGATACGAAACCGCCAAATGGGATACTTGCTCCAAAAACGGGGTCCACGCGTCGTTAATACTGTGGCGAAATTCTTGCAAAAACAATAAATAAGATAAGTCCATATACACCCCCGATTAAGTTTTATTTATTGTAACAAATCTCATGCCGATTTTGTTGTTTAGGATGAGAAAAAACACAAAACGGCCCGTTTCGCAGTTTGTCTTAATGTAAATAAGTGGCTACTACGAAATATGCCAAATGAGGAAGAAATTACATTTTTTCCGGGGCCGATACGCCAATGAACTCCAGCCCTTTCTTAATGCGCTGGGCTACCCGTTGGCAAATAAACAGGCGGCTGGCGGTCAGTTCCGGGTTTTGCGGGTCCAGCACGCGGCAACTATCGTAAAACGCGTGGAATAAACCGGCCAGTTCCACCAGGTAAGTGGTTAAGTGGTGGGGGCTCAAATCGGCCACGCAATTGTTAAGCACGGGCTTAAACCATACTAACTTAAGTAGCAACGCACGCTCCGGCGCAGACAAAGGCAACAGGGCCGTTTTGGCTTCTTGGAAACCTTGTTGGGCCGCGGCTTCAAAGATAGAGCAAATCCGCGCGTGCACGTATTGCACGTAAAAAACGGGGTTTTCGTTGGTGCGTTTTTTGGCTAAGTCCATATCAAACATCATGTGGGCATTGGGCGTGCGGCTGGCAAAGAAGAAGCGGCACAC
>JAZLAA010000176.1:0-18657 GCA_045612945.1 Elusimicrobiaceae bacterium | reverse complement strand
ATAACCCCTACGGGGGCCTTGCGCCACACAGGCAGTAAGTTGCTTAGCGTAGAAAGCGATACGCCCGATTTTGATGCCGCCGCGGCGCAGAATACGTTACTTAGTTTAAATAAGGCTGCTTATACCTTACTTAAAGAAAACCGGTGGTATCAGCCTGCTTCGGAGGGGAATCATGAGTGACCAATGGATTGTAGCACTAGATGTTGGAACTTCCAGTTGCCGTGCGCTGGCCATAGACGGTGAAGGACAAATTCGTGCCCGGCAACAGGTAGTATTTTCCCCTAAGCGTACCCAAGAAGGATATTCCGAATATGATGCCCACGAATTGCTGGGTGCACAAGAACGGGCACTGATGCAGCTTTTAGATGAAATTACGCCTGCTTGCGCGGCGGCGTTGGCAGTTTGTTCGCAACGTTCTAGCATAGTATTGTGGGAGGCCCAAACAGGCCGGCCCTTGGCCCCGGTGCTTACGTGGGAAGACGGCCGCGCCACTGCACAGATTCAACAGGTGAGTTTGAGCCAAGAAGAAATCCACCGGCGGACCGGGCTTTATAAAACACCTTACTTCTCCGCCCCTAAAATTGCCTGGTGTTTGGAAAATTGCCCGCAAGCCGCGCAAGCGGCCAAACAAGGAACCCTGCGGGTGGGGCCGGTGGCTTCGTATCTGATTGATCGTTTTACGCAAGGCAAAATTTTTGCCACGGATGCTACCTTGGCCCAACGTACTTTATTATGGGATATGCAAACCGGGCAGTGGAGTGAATCCCTGTGTCGGGTGTTTGGGGTACCTGTGGAAGCGTTGCCTGTTTTACAGCCGACGGTGGCAGATTATGGGCATTACCTATATAAGGGGGTTTCTATCCCCATAATAGTGTGCAGTGCAGACCAACAAGCCGCTTTGGCCTGGCAGCGGTTGGAAGCGGGACAAAGTTTTGTCAACTACGGAACCGGGGCGTTCTTTTTTCATCATACGGGCCCCAAGGCGGCTGTACTGCCGGGGATGCTAACCTCGGTAGCTGTGCAAACCCAAGCACAACCTTTCCAATTTCTTTTAGAAGGCCCTGTTTTTGCGGCCTCCAGTGTGTTGCAGTGGTTACAAGCGCAGGGATTACTGCAAGACCCACAACAAGTAGACCGCGTTTGTGCACAGGCCCACGAACCTGTACGTTTTTTGCCAGCTTTTGGCGGGTTGGGGGCTCCGTATTGGGATTATGGTGTTTCTGCATCAGTGGAAAATTTATCTGCCCGTACCCGCGCGGCTGATTTTGTGGCCGGCGCCGTACAAGGCGTGGCGCAGCGTGTGGCTGATATTGCAGAGTATTTACGGGTGAATCAGTATCCGGTGCAAGCCCTTGAGGCCGGTGGCGGGCTGAGCCAAAGTAATTACCTATTACAGACCCAGGCCGATTTACTGCAAGTGCCGGTAATGGTGCAAAATCACGCGCAAAGTACCGTGTTAGGGGCGGCCCTTTTAGCGGCCCAACAGCTGGGCTGGGATGTACAAGGTTGGATGCAAACGCCTACTAAAACGTTTGTGCCTCAGCTAAGTACTTTACAGGCCCACCAAGAGCGCGGGGCATGGCAGGCGTGGCTTGCGCGCTTGCGCCGCAGGTAGACAAGCCAGGTAAAAGAGGCGTGTCAAGCCCCTTTATTCCGACGGAACTCAAAAAATATATACCGCTTCCATGTTACAATGGGAGTGGAAACTTTTTTCCAGAAAAAATAGTTTCAATTTGCCTTAAGGGCCAAAAGTCCTAGATGAAAATCAGGTCTTTTAGGCCCTTGTTATTTCAACCTTTTTGTATTAGGATTAGGATATAGGCAGGTATATTTACAGGAGTGGAGATATGCTAAAACTACTGAGCTGTGTACTAAGTGCTACCTTAATTATTACGAGCGTAACGCCTTCGCTTGCGCAAATTCGTAGTAGCCAGCGTGAACGGGGTATTTATGTACAACCTACAGAAAGTACACGGGTAAATTTTACCAACCAGTTAGAGCGGCGTATGGCAGTGGAAGACAACACGGCTACAGCAGTAAATCAAGCTCAGGCAGAAGCACTCAAAGAAATCCAAGCCATTGTTTTAGTATCTCATACCGCGCAAGATAACGGGGTTGCCCAGGAACCCTTAGATTTGAAAACCTTATTCCCTATAGAAGAATTTGTTCGTTTATATAAGCAATCTAATCAGTCCATATTGAAAAATGCGCTGGCCCAATGTGAAAATGACGAGCAACGTGCCTATGTGCAAAACCAGTGGAATACCTTAACCTCACAAACTGCTTTAACCCCTGCCTATAACGAAGCCCTGACCCGGTTGCAACAAGAAATTGACCAAGAAGACCAAAATGCAAAAGCGCACCTGCGTTACCTAAGTGAACAAGCCGTGGAATTGCCGGCAGACCACTTTAAGTACAACGGGGAAATGGTGGCCCGTATAGATCCGGTTGCTCAATTTTTACCTTTAATGGCACCGTTAGGGAGTGAAGTATTAACGGCGCAAGTACGTACTAAAGCCAACAATATATTACGGGCCCGGTTACAGGCGGTAGCTGGCAAAGCGTGTGAAGATGAAAGCGGCTGTGAGCGCCTGGTTCGCAACGCAGCGGCATTGGCCGTATTGGGAAACAAACAGGCAGATGTTGACGCCGTAGCCAAAGCATTTGAAGACAACTATAATGGGCCGGCAGCATCGGCGGTTATTTCCGTATTAGGGCCCATGCTATTGGCGATGAACGATATAGACCCGCAGTACCGCAGTTTTGAACAGATGATGGGACACATCATTAAGAAAGCGGATAAAATCAATTATTGGGATATTGTAGGCGGTACACTTTCATTGCAAGCGTGGGTGGAAGGTACACATGCTAACAGCGGCGGAGGTGTATTTGCCAAAGGTTACGAAAACAGTTTTTACCAAAAAGATAATAAATATAAAAACTCATATAATGCGTGGATTGATTTTGGTCGGGTGCTGGCGCAGGAAAGTGCACAGCAAGGGCCATTAAAAACCACGCTTAATCATTTAGTGAATACCCAACTGGTTGCCTTACGCAAAACCGGGAATCGTTTTGAAGCAGGTACTACCCACAATCTTTTATTAACCGGGTTGTTGGCGGGTGGTTATCAGTTAGATATTAAGGGGCAATACGCCCAAACCTATCTGGATGCACAAGGGCGTGCCCACCAAACGCAAGACACCCGTGCCCAAGTAGCTAATTTTAACGAACAATTACAAGCCGCTAATTTAACCCAAAGTGAATGGCTGGCGTTGTCGCTATATCGCTTGGGTAAAACGGATATAGAACCTTATACCTCCTTATATATACAAAACCAACTGACCGCCGCTTATAAACGTGCCGGTCGCACAGCTGCATCCGTGGGGATGAGCCAACGTTCTCGTCCTTCTGCGGAGGAACTGTCTTCATATAATAACTGGCGTACAGCCCAAGGGGTGGCCGGTGCATTAGACGTTGCTCTTACGGTAGTGTTTAGTGTGATGCTGGTAGAACAGATTTTAGTGGCCTTACCGCGGGTAGCCGCATCCGGCGCGCAATCTGCACGTAACATTGTAAGAGCTACGCGCATTTCGCGTGCGGCGAAAGCGGCAAACGTGTCGCGTCTGGACAGTGTGCAACGAGTATTGCGTACGGCGCGTTATTATAAATATGGTACCTATTCACGGGGAAGCGTTTTCTTACAAAATGCCCGTACGAGTTTAGGGGCTACATTAGGTTACCGTGTCAACATGGCGGATTTATTACCAAAAAAGGCCCCTTATGTTCCCCCCACCACTACGGTAACCCCGGCAGGATCCCCGGCCCGTACGATGGTGTTAGACGGCAATTTGACCATGGTTCCCGCGGGACACCGCTATGTGCGGGTGGGAACCGGTGCACAGAGCCGGTTTGTACTCGTAAAAGATAATGCCACAGCGGCACAAATTGCGCGGGAGGCAGGAGTACCGGCTGAAACGGTAGTAGAAGCTACGGACGGCATGCTAAGCGGTGCACGCACGACGATTGCTCCTCAAAATTTTGCCAGTACCGGAGCCCCGGTGGCTAATGTGCATAAAGTGCAACCCTTAATGGCCCAAACGGTAGAAACTGGTACGGCTGCTACTACAGCTACTACAGCTGCCCAAACAGCTACAGCGGCAAGGCCGTTGCCTCGCTGGATAGAAGTGGAAACCCAAAATGCCTTAGGTAACACGGTTAAAACCTGGAAGCCCAATCCGGCCCATCCGGACTATCAGCAAATTATGGCGGAACTGGCCAATAAATCCACGGGAACCCGTAAATTTAGCCGTTGGGAAAACCTGCGCCTTGCATGGGAATTGAACCGGCCTGATTTTGCCCAGTTATTTAGATTTGGCACGTCCCGCTATGGGGTGGCTTCTTTAACCATGGGGGTTTCTCCTTTAAGTAGTGAAGCTGCCATTGCTCGTGCGGCCGAAACCCCGGCCATTGTGCAAACCATTCAGGCCGAACGCGCCGCTTTTATTAGCGAAGATGCCTTGCGTGGAGGAGCCGGAGCCAGTGCCCGCTTAGGGGCTATGAATCAAGGTGCTATGACGGCGCAATCAGCGGCGGCCCAAACGGCTCGTACGGTTACGGCGGCCACCCGGGCAGCTACTCAAGCTTCACGTGCGCCGGTAACCGCATCTTCTTGGTTGAACCGGTTTGGAAAATACGTCGGCTTAGGTAAAACGGCCGCAGTAGCAGGTGCGGCTAGACCGACTGTTGATAATGGTAATACCACGCAAGCTGCTTCTGTGATGTTATCACAGAGCGTTGCTCCCACTACTTTAGACAATTTCTTGGAAGAATTAGACAGAAGAGGATATACCGTCAATCAGCAAGATAAAATGGCGGCGGTTTATTTAGTACCCCCGTTCTGGAGAAATTGGCGCTTCTTCCAAAGTACCGTACAGGCGGCCAATCGTCAAGCGGCGCAAACACTTTCTCAGCAGTATCCGTTGGCTACCGCGTTGGTGCAAATCGTACAGAGCCCGGCGGATGTGCGCAATAAAAAAGTAGCTTTACTTAAGCTATATCACCGCGGTAAATTAACGGGTGTATTACGGACATTACAACAATCCAACCCGCAAGCTTATGCACAGTTAATGTCGTATGATGCGGAACAAAATTGGGAAAAATTTGCGGCTACTTTGTACGATTTATACCGTTTGGGTATTATTACCAATGCGATTGACGGCCTAACGGACAATGAAGTACAAAATTCACTCTTGGCCGAATTAAATTACCTGGTGCAGGATAAAGACTTCCAAACGCAGGCAAGTGTGCTGTATCACAATGAAGCGTTGGTTCCGTCTTCCCACCAAACGTTCCAAGGGGATGTGCCTACCGTACCGGAAGCCAACCAAAAAACCATTGCGCAGACCTTCCGCCGTATAGGAGAAATTACTACCCCAACCGGAGTGGATAAGGGAGATTATACCCATTATGAAGGGGATATTCCCTTTTATTACCGCTCGTCCGACGGTAAAATTTCCAACCAGCCGGTAGGGGTGCTTTCCCAACAAAAAGCAGGCTGGTATAACACGATGTTGTCTCATATTCCGTTCTGGTTTACGAAGGATAAACGCACCGGTAAGCGTCGCTTGAAGTTTGCGGCAGACCGCCCCGGGTTTGATATCCCGAAAGGATTTGTGCTGGCACTGGACGAACAAGGACAGTGGAAATTGGTCATGCCAGTAGGTAACCGGGCGATGATTGAATCTATTCCTGCTTCCCGCAGACTCCTTCAAACTATTCAAACCAAAGGTTCTGTGCGGGTAGAGATGGACACACCCTATACTTCTACGGATTTGTTAGCTATGGCGCATATGTTGGAGCATCACCCGGATTTGCGCTTACAATTGCTGCTCAACGCGCCCAGCTCTTTGAAACCGTGGCTCACGTTCTTTGGGTCTTATATTGGGCTGGATGCGGCCGCTTCTTTGACGGGGCCTTTTAAAGAAGGGGTTAAGTCTATTGAATCTATCCCGACGGCAGGGCTTTCCAACGGGGTAAGCGGGGCCGGATATTTATCCCCTTGGATTGGCGGAATAGCAATGAAATTGATGACCAAGATCGGGTATGTGCCGTCTATTTTAGGTTTATCTGCTATTTCCTTTGCGGGGTTAATATATGCCCTTTACGGACTTGGTTTGGACGGACGTGCTGTGGAAGATTTCAAAACGATGGGAACGGGCGAATTATTAACGGCGTTAGCTATGCCTATGGGGTTACTGGTGATTACAGCTTCTCTGTTTGGGGCGTTGGTACCGGTAATCTTAAACATTTTTAAAGACCCTATTATGCGTACTTCTGCCAACTTGGACTTTTCCACCACCAAGCAGTATTCGCGCTTATATTTAACATTGGCTTCTTTCTTCTTAGCATTTAAGCCCTTGATGAACCTGGTGGGAGTGACCCCTATGGACTGGACTATTGTAGTACCCGTGGCGTTGGGGTTACTGTTATTCTCTACGGCCTTATTTGTCAATACCCCCATGTTTAATAATTGGTGGGCGCAAATGCGTGGTAAAGAAGTAGAACAAGAACAAGCGGAGCCCAAACGGGTGGCTACGGCGGAGGAAAAGGCACGGTTTGAGAAAGAATATAATGAGAACTTTCTTGAATTGCCGGGCGTACAGGCGATGAAATCTCGTGTACGCGGTGTGTATTGGGCGTATGCGGCTTCTTTAATGATGATTGGGCAGTTGTCTTCAGCTTTGTTGACCATGACCCCCTCCCCCGAATGGGCTTGGCTATTGGGAGATGAGAAAACCAACTTTGGGCAATTGCTGGTTGCAACATTCATGTTTGCCACAGCGCAGATGCGTTCTATTGCTAACGTACAGGTAAAAAATAAAGTACGCACGGATGACCAATTTACCGGTATGTCTATCCCGCTCTTAGCGATTACTTCCGCTTTGCTGGCTGTGCTGCCTTACTCTATTTCTTGGGCAGGGGCGCTCGCGGCGGTGGTAGCGCTGCTACACTACGTGGGTACGGCCGTGCCCGGTCAGCTGGATTCAACACGTATCCAAAATATGGTTTCTGCCCAAATGCAGCAAGCCAAGCAAGAAGTATTGGATAATGACGAACTGACAGAAGCAGAAAAGAAAGAGCGTATTGCTGTGCTGGAACTACAAGAAAAAGACTGGGCATCCCGTGCGTCTGCAACTTACTCGTATGCAAACGGGTTTGGGCTATGGGGTGTATTAGGGGCTGCCGGTTTAGCGGCTTTCTTTAGAGATTGGGCCCCCGAAGCTTTGCTAAGTTTCTTAGATACAGTGGCTACCATATCCGGACATGCGGGAGAATTGCCTGTGTTTACGATGGATCGCTTAGTCTTTGCGATTTCTACGGTGTTGCTTGCGCGTCTTACCATTAAGAACTGGGGGATGACGAAGGACTTCTTAAGAAGTTGGGTCAAGCAAACGGTGTCTCAAGAAAACATTGATGCAGGCAAAATTACTCCTGCTACGTTTGGGGTAACCTCTGAAAATGCAGAAGCCCAGCTGGCCAGCGCTACAAAAGAATTGGGCAAAATGAAAGACCAGTTTGCCGTGTATGGGGTGGTATCTGAAACTAAGATGACAGACTTATACAATTCTATGGCTAAGTTGCATAACCAGCTGACGGCTATTGCGAAGGTACTGGGCATGACCCCGGCTGTGAAAGCAGCGTTTGAAAAACTGATGGGATATTCCCGCTCGTTTAGAGTAATTATACGCAATAACGGCCTGTCTGAAATGCTCCAGCGTGAGTTTGAGCACATGGCTCAAATGATGAGCGTGGACGGCGAGTTAACCGAAGTTTTGGCACAACCTCAATTTGTGGAGCAAGGGCTCTACACCGTACCGCCCGCTCACCCGAAATACGAAGATGCCAAACATCTTATTAACGAAATGGACTTAATTGCCCACCATATTGTAACCGGGCAGTCTGTATCGGCTGATATGTATGGTTTGTTTATGGAGTATTATAACCGGGTGTTAGAAGAATTGCAGGAATACCGCCGTGCCAATGTGGCAGATTCCAAACGTGTGGGACAGTTGTTGGAACGGCTTAATAACATCTGCTTGCAGCTTAGACGAGAGGATGAACAGCACCAAGTGCTTTCCGTAAACAAAGGGCCTACTTCTAATGAAGATGTGCAAGCCCTGCGGGATATGTTAAACGGTATTCCGGTGTCTCAGTTACAAACTCCGCCGCTGCAGGATCCGGGCAGTGCCGCGCAAGAGTTGGATTTTGAACCGGCTTACTTGTAAGTAATTTGCTGAAATTCCCCAGCCTAAAAAGTTGGGGAATTTTATCGTCTTAAAATATAGAAAAATAATGCTTTTAAAAATGGGACTAAAAAAAGCGTGACATTATGTTGGGTTTTTGTTACAATGAGAGGGTAGTGGCAACCGATTTGCTACCACGAGTTTAATACGTAAACCACTGATATTTTGGACGGCGGATGTTTGGCCGTTAGTAAGTGAAACGAGATGTCAGTGGGTTGCGTATTTTTTATTATAGGAGACACTATGCTAACAAACCTAAAAGATTGGTTTAAACCAATCCCTAATGCTGAACCACTGACGGACGAGCAAGAGATTAAACGTTTGTACCGTTCGTGGCGTATTAAGATGTTCTTCTCCATGTATTTTGGGTATGCGTTGTTTTATTTTACCCGTAAAAACTTGGATATTATTAAACCGGTGCTTATTAACAATGGTGTGTTTACCGTAGAGCAGTTGGGGACAATCGGGTTTGTAATTTACTTAACATACGGTATTGGTAAGTTTTTAAGCGGTACGATTGCAGACAGATGTAACATTAGTTCTATTATGGCAACCGGTTTGTTTTCGTCTTCTGTTATCAATATTTTATTTGCTTTTTTGCCGCAACTACAGCATTTGTTACCTTTTTCTCTTACTGTGTTAGCGGCTTTCTTATGGGGTTTAAACGGGGCCGCCCAGTCTATGGGGTTTCCGCCGGTAGCGAAGGGACTGGTGTATTGGTTTTCTCCCTCTGAGCGTGCTACTAAATGGACTTTGTGGTCCTCTTCCCACACATTTGGGGCGTTTTTTGTGGCTCAGTTAATTTCGCTGTTGTTATGGCTTAAATGCGGCTGGCAAATGGCATTTTTGGTGCCGGCCGCTATGGGTATTGCATACAGCATTTTTATGGTGTATTACATGGCCGATACGCCGAAATCAGTGGGGTTGCCGGCCATTGAAGTATATCGTAATGACGTGATGCCTGTTAAACAAGAAAAAGCCGATATGACTCAATGGGAGATTATTAAAAAGTATGTGCTTACGAACCCCTTCCTTTGGGCGTTGGCTATTTCGTATGTGTTTATTTACTATGTGCGTTTTGCTACCTTGGACTGGGCAACCACTTTCTTGAACCAAGAACGCGGGTTTACAGAAGCGTTGGCTGCGTCGGCTGCGTCGGCTATGCCATTTTTAGGGATGCCGGGCGGTATCGTAGCCGGGTATTTGGCGGATCGCTGGTTCGGCGGGCGCTGTACGCAGATGAACCTGATTTATTTAGCTATTTTAGCCGCCAGTTGCTGGGGATTTTATAAGATTGCTTCCCCGGATGCGTTTTGGATGACGGCTATTTTTGCGGCTTTAATTGGATTCTTTGTGGACGGACCGCAAAACTTAGCCGGTGGGGTGCAAGCCTCGCGTGTAACCGTACAGAAAGCAGCCTCGGCGGCTTGCGGATTTACCGGAATGTTTGGATATTTTGGTGCGATGCTTTCCAGTAAAGGAGCGGCGTATATTAGCCAATCTTATGGTTGGAAAGGAGTTTATGTCTCTTGTATTTTCGCCTGTATCTTAGCGGGTGCGTGTATTGCTACTACCTGGAAGAAAGAAGGCCGTACCAAAGAAGATAAATAGGACGGATTTGCTGGCGTTTTCCCCGCCCCCCAACTCGGGGGGCGGATATTTTTTAAGAGCGTGTGATGAGATAAACTGCTACAATATATACCATACCCAGAAGGTAAGATATTAGTTAGAAGAGGAGAATTATGAAAAAACTGTTTATATTGGCGGCGGCTGTGTTGGTAACGGTTCCCGCATTGGCCCAAGACGGCAAACAAGGATGGCAGGTGGAGCTCAAAAAATTAGCGTTTGACTTAACCAGTACCGAAGTAAAACATGCAAAGGATTATGACGGATTTTCTGATGCGCGCTTAACATCCGACTCGCAAACCTCTGTGCGCGGTGCGTGGGATTCTATTGCGGACTATCATGCCCAACATTTTGTGTGGACCAACCAGCTTCTGATGGATTACGGGCGTACGAAAATCCGTCCGGTGGAAGGAGATACCCTTACAAACGAAAATGCCGACCGCATTTTAGCGCAGACGGGTTATACCCAGCGTTTATGGCATATAAATGATTTTTTGGGCGGTTTTGAAGTGGGGCCGTTTGTGGACTTGGGGTATGAAACCGAATTTACCAAACCGCACGGAGCCCCCCGCACCCGCATTTGGCGCGGTACGGCCGGTGCGAAACTTTTTGACGGAAAATACCTTAAAAAATTCTACGTGGCTGCTGTGGGCGAGCGCGATATGACCTACGACCCTCATTCCAATAAACTGGCTTGGGAAACGGCGTTTGAGCTGGAATTGCCGCTACGCGAAGGGGTTACCTTTAAAACCGGGGCATTATTTAGAGATTATTTACATTCGTCCGAGAAACGTCCAACGGATTTAGACTGGGAACTGACAGCGGATGCGCGCTTGGACGTGCAATTGTATAAGAACTTATTTGTAGCCCCATTTATTAGTTACTATACGGCGCAAGGCAAGTATATTGGCCCGCGCGGTGAAAATGTGTATATAGGGGTATCGTTTAGCTTTAACCACATTTTCCACGAGGCCAAATAATTTACGTGTGGGACTTTGTTGAGCTTTTGAAGATTCTTTGAAAATGACGGCCCCCGCTTTTGGCGGGGGCTGTTTATTGGATTTATTTTACTTCGTAAGGAGTTACTAAAAAACCGTCTTGTGCCTGTTCTATGCGGCACCAGGTGGAGGTGCCGTTTATTTGCAGGAGGGCAATCACATAGGGAATATGGGTGGGAGCAATATCGTGCTGTACACGCACGACGGTGGTATATTCTGCTTCCCCTTGTACCGCTACAATAACGGGCAGTACATTTTTTGCACAGCGCCTTTTGTTTTTAAGTGCATATCTCAAGGCCATCTGTGGAGAGCTGGTTAAATTGGTGTATTTGTGTGCCGAAATGAGAGAAGCATCTTCGGGCGTGATAGCCAGTGAAAGCAACAGTTTGTCGGAGTAGTTTCCCGCGTCTTCTACGCGCAAACCATTTTGCAAAATGTTTGCCAGAGCCGCGCCGTCCTCTTGCAACCCCAAACCGCGGTATAAATAATCCGGGCGTTGTGTAAACGGTAAGGCCGGAATGATAGCAGTATCTGCAATGAACGCTTTAAAATCCGCGGTGTGGAAGGCCTCTTGCGGGCGCAAATGTGGCAAGGCGATTTGTCGAGCGTGCAAACGTTTTAATTTCCAGGCCTGATAGTTGCGTTGTTGCTGGACAAGCCAAGAGCGTTGGTCGGCCCTGCCTGTAGCGGCTGTGGCGTGTGTGGGGTCTGTGGGTAGCACCAGGGCGGTTTGCTGGGTAGCTATTTGGCGGGAAATAGCACTGTTTAACAAGGCCCCTCCGGGGGTTACATGCATTGGTGGCAAATCTTTGGCGGCTAAGTGGGAAAAGCGCTCGGTTAAGCTTTGACCGGAACGTGTGGTTGCGGCGTTTACTCTACGCAGCAGAGCTTGGGCGGATACGTTGATTGCCAAGGTAGTAGTAAGTAGGGTGGTTAGTAGTTGTTTGTTCATATAATTTCCTCACAAAAAAACACCCGGACTTTTGGGAAAGTCCGGGTGAAGTATCAAGTAATTTAAAAGTATTTACCAGTAACTTGCCGGACTGTTCCCGGGAGGGAAGGACATAGACTCGGACATAGCTACGGGGGCACAAGCAACAGCCGCGGCGTTAGTGAACGCGGCGGAAGAAAGCATAGTTTCAAATGCGCTTGTGGTTAATTTCATGCCTAAATTATAGCATATTAAATAACATCCCCGCTACAAAAAGCGGGGATGTTAACAAATATTTAACTTATTTAAGGTTATTTGTTGACGGTGGCCATGTGGGCGATTAAATCAAGCACTTTGTTGGAGTAGCCGATTTCGTTATCGTACCAAGAGACCACTTTGACAAACGTGTCAGTTAAGTACACGCCGGCATTGGCATCAAAGATAGAGGTGCGTTTATCCCCTAAGAAATCAGAGGAAACGACTGCATCTTCGGTGTAGCCCAAAATGCCTTTCAGTTCGCCTTCGGCGGCTTTTTTCATAGCGGCGCAGATGGCTTCTTTGGTGGCCGGTTTAGCCAGGTTGACGGTTAAATCCACAACGGATACATCTAAGGTAGGTACACGCATAGAAATACCGGTTAGTTTACCGTTAAGTTCCGGGATTACCTTGCCCACGGCTTTAGCTGCACCGGTGGAAGAAGGAATAATGTTGCCGGAAGCGGCACGGCCGCCGCGCCAGTCTTTCATAGACGGGCCATCAACCGTTTTTTGGGTGGCGGTGGTGGAGTGGACGGTGGTCATTAAACCGTTTACGATACCGAAATTATCGTTTAAAACTTTGGCAATAGGAGCCAAGCAGTTGGTGGTGCAAGAAGCGTTAGATACAAATTGCGTACCTTTTACATAGGTTTTTTCGTTCACGCCGACTACGAACATCGGAGTGGTATCTTTAGACGGGGCAGACATCACTACATATTTGGCACCCGCTTTGATGTGGGCTTGTGCTTTTTCTTGCGTTAAGAATAAACCGGTAGATTCTACTACATATTCGGCGCCTACTTTATCCCAGGCCAGGTTGGCGGGGTCTTTTTCGGCGGTGACGCGGATTTTTTTGCCGTTTACAATAAGTCGGCTGTTGGCAACATCGGCTTCTACGGTGCCGGTGAACTGGCCGTGCATAGTGTCGTACTTAAGCATATAGGCCAAATAATCTACCGGGCACAAGTCGTTAATGCCTACAATTTCAATGTCGTTGCGTTCTTGGGCGGCGCGGAATACAAAGCGACCAATACGCCCAAAACCGTTAATACCTACTTTAATCATACTGATGATCCTCCATGGATTTTGATTACTTACCCCTTTATTTTACCATTTTTGAGGCAATCAGGGCGGTTATTTTTTAAAAACTAATAGCGTATGCGCAGCCATCGTTTAAGTGTAAAGATAATAAATTTAGTTGGGCGGCGAAAACCATCTGGCGCTAATTGGAAGAATACATATTTGTTCCAGCCTGTTTTTTGTAAAAGCCAATTCCACGCTTTACAGTTAGGTGGCCTGCGTATGGCTACGGATTGCCCGCTTAATTTATACCATTGGGCATAACTATTGTACCATTCATCATAGTAGTAATATGCCCAAAATTTTCGGTGCCCTGTGGAATGGATGATATAGGCTTGTTTTAACAGCTTGGTTGGGCGAGAAGCTGCTAAATTGTAAAGTTTTGGCAATATCGTAGGGGTAAGCTTAAATTTTTGAAGCATTAAGTTAAATAATGCTTGGTCTGGTAAGTAGCAAATATCCGCATGTTTAGCTAACATTTCGTATAACCAATTACGCAGCGTGTCTGCAGGCAGGGGATTTTTAAGTGCAATAAAGCCTGAATTTACACAGGGACGTGAAAAATCATACCCGGGAATAGTTGCGGAAAAGTTGTTTCTAAGCGATGGTAATCCGTCTAGAACAAACCCCAACTGTTCTTTTACTTCCTCAAATACCGGGGCGAGTTCTTTTTGAATAAGCACATCCGAATCAATACACAGCACTTGCTTGTATTTTTTTAAAAGGGTGAATGCTTCAAAACGGGCAAATACGGCGGGAGTGTAGATATCTATCCAGGGAGAGGTCGGAACAAAGTCCGGGAGTTGATAGTCCATCAACGTAACACGAAAGGAATCGGTAAAAACTTTTTTGATGTGTGCGGGCCAATTATATGTATAAACATAAATATCTGATTGGGATGCTAATTGCGGGGAGTGTAATAAAAAAGTTTTAATGCTAGTAAATAAAGCAAACGTGTACAGGTTGCTCGATTGAAACAGAATAGCCGTTTGTTTGGGTGTGATCATTTTTGTAATATCTCCTCACTATGTATAATAAAATCTTTATAAATTTTCTCTTTTTGAAACAAAGAAATGAGTTGGCGCAGATTGTTCCTCCTTAATAATGCGTTGTAATCCTGCTTCCAATTGGACTTGTGCTTGCCAACCTAATGCACGAAGGGCGGAGATATCCACTATATAGTCTAATTTTTCGTGTGGACGATAGGGCACTGCGCCGAAATTGAGTTGTACGTGTGGTTTGTTCATCAGCCGCTGTAACAAAAGTACCATGTCTTTAATGCTGGTTTTTGTACCGCTACCTACTTCAAAATGATTTACTTTGCCGGTGGAAAGTCCATCCAGCGCGTTGAGCACTGTGACGTAGGCATTTACCACGTCGTCTATATAAATAAAATCGCGTAACTGAGTCCCTTCAGTCAAGTCAATAAACGGTGCATTGGATTTGAATTTCTCTACAAGCCAAGCAATAAATTTAACCGGGTGGTCGTGCGGCCCGTAAAAATGATCCAGCCGCATATTGACTGCTTTTAAATTTCCAGCGTAAAATTCTAACCACTGGGCAAACTGATGTTTGGTAAGTGCATAAGGATTTAAATTAGGTTGCAAAATGGTATCAGTATTTACAAAAAACGTGCACCTGTGAGCTACGGCCTGGGCAAGTAATTGTAAAGGTAAAAGTAAGTTGATCTGCGCCACCTTCGCCGCATCTTGCCCACCACGGCCGTAACAGGTGGCAAAATGAATAATTCCATCCACAGGGTACATGTCAAAAATTTGTGCCGGTGTCATTTTATCCAGTGTACAAACGGTTAAATGAGGGTGTGCCGACGGTACATCCTGCAAATTGGGGGTAGCGGCTAAAATGCGATGTCCTTGTGCTAAAAGCTGGCGGGTAACACGAGACCCTAAATAGCCGCTGGCACCGGTAACGAGTATGGTAGAAGGTTTCATATAGATTTCTCCTCTGTGTTAAAGTTACTCTGTTTTTTTTCTATTGCGGCCAGACGGTGTAATACCTGGGCTAAAATAGCTCTGGTATATTCCCCAAAATTTCTAGAAAATTCCCGCGTAAGGAGGTATACGCCGGGTATTTTTTGTTCGGTAAAAATCATACTTATATTATATAATAAAACCGAGAGGTATATATGCCAGCGATTAGTGTAATTGTTCCCGTGTATAACGTGGAGCCTTATGTGGAAAAATGTGTGCGCAGTGTACTGGCGCAAACGTTTAGCGATATAGAAGTACTCTGTGTAGATAATCGCTCTACAGACGGATCTTTGGCGGTGTTACGCCGGCTGGCGCAGGAAGATGCCCGGGTGCGGGTGTTTGAGGTGGAGAATTTGGGCCCGGGGCATAGCCGTAATAAGGGGTTGGACGAAGCAAAAGGAAAATACATTTTATTTGTGGATTCCGACGACTTTTTGGCTCCGCAAGCTTGTGAATACCTCTACCAGCGTCTAGTGGAGGAGCAACTAGATATTGCCTCCTGTGAATTTTATGAGTATCACCACGATACGGGCCAAGCGGTAGCATCTTCCCACCGTTTTGAACTGGGGTGTAAATACACGTTAGATCGTCAGCAGGGCGACACGTTGACCGAATTGGCAAATTTTGCTTTTGCTTCCCCTTTTGTATGGGGTAAATTGTACAAGCGTGAGCTGATAGCATCTAAGCAGGTTCGTTTCCCGTTAGGAGCGGTGGAAGATGTGCCGTTTATGGTGTCGTGCCTGGTGCAGGCCAAGCGTGTAAAACGTTTTAACGAACACTTATATTATTACCGCGTGGGGCGGCCCGGAAGTATTTCGGGCAAGGCACAGCGCATGATTTTGGACGGTATCAAAAACTTTGGGGTACTGGCGCAAAATTTACGCCGTTATGGGGTATTTGAAGAAGTAAAAGAAACGTTTTGGTTTAACAAAATGGTGCTTTTAATAGGCGACGAACATGTATTTGCCGGACGTTTGGGGAATGTTCCCCCCCAAGTTGTGCAACAAGCTTACGATTTAATCCGCCAAGATATCTTGGCGTTGGAGCCGGGGCTGTTTGCCAAGCGTAACGCGTGGTTTAGGTGGAAAGTAGAGAAACTGCAAAAAGCGGTACGAAACAATGATTTAAAATTCCCGCGTCGTTTGCGTAAATTGCGCAATATAGTAATGATTTTCCTGGACCCGTACTTTAAACTAAAAAGTAAGTTTTCACGTTAACCAGTTCTGCCCGAGGTGGCTACGCGTCAAAAGTTAATACGTTCTTTTTCTATAACGGCCGGACGGTGCAGTACCTGCGTTAAAATGGCCCCAATATATTCCCCTAAAATGCCTAGGAAACACAGCTGTACGGAAGTAAAAAATAATACAGCCAAGAGCAAAGGAGCCGTACCCATCGGGAAGGCCTCCCAAAAACACAGCTTTAAAATTAAATACACAACCGCCAAACAAAAACTAATTCCCCCCAGCACAAACCCGCCTAATGCCGCCACGCGAAGTGGAAGTTTGGAATGGTTGGTAAAACCCAGCATGGCGTTATCGTAGAGCGTATAAAAATTATTTTTAGTTTTACCGCCTTTGCGAGCCGGTTGGTCAAAAGGAACCAGTATTTTGGGGTAACCTAGCTCACACACTAGGCCCCGCACGTAGGGGTAGGGGTCATTTAATTGGCGCAGTTGGTCTATGACGCATTTATCAAATAAACCGAACCCGGTACAATTGGGGCTTAAGGCGGCCCCAGAATCATTAACCAAGTTGAGCAGTTTGTAATACGCTTTGCGTACACACGCGGTCAAAAAACCTTCCTGCGTGTGTTGCTTTTGGGCTAAAACGACCGGGAATCCTTCTTCCCACTTGGTTAGAAAGGAGCTAATCAGTTCCGGCGGGTCTTGTAAGTCGGAAGCGAGGTAGATGACCGCATCCCCGCTGGCTTGCAACAGCCCGTAATAAGGCGAGCGAATATGCCCAAAGTTGCGCGCGTTGACAATGACTTTAAGATGTTTATCTTGTGCGGCCAACCGGCGAAGCAAGGGTAAGGTACCGTCGGTAGAGGCATTGTCTAAGATGATATGTTCATAATCATACTTGGTGGCGTGTTTTTGCATTTCTTGCCGTACCCGCGTATAAAGTTCTTGCAAGTTGGCTTCTTCATTATAAGCACTGGAAACAAGTGATATTTTTTTCTTCATAATTTTTTCTCCCGAGGAGTGGTAGCAGCCTTAAACTGAGTGCGTTTTAAAAAGGGGAACATATCTTCCAGCGTGGGGCTAACCAGGGTGCCGCCCGGTAGTGGCCGGGCAGAAAGTTTAGGGGCAAAAGTATAGTGTAACGTGCAATCTAATTCACAGACCACGGGCCCGCGGGTGGCCAGCACGCGCTTAATACCCTGTTTTAAGGCTTCATTCGTACTAATACGCAGGGTGGGGAGTCCAAATGCTTTGGCAATTTTAACAAAATCGGGTACTTCTACACCGCTTCTGGAATTACACCCCGTTAAACGGCCTTGAAAAAAATTACGCTGGGTTTGGACTATAGAATGGTATCCCCCATTTTTAATGATAAAAATTTTAAGCGGCAACCGGTTGGTTTTGACAGTTTGCAGTTCTTGTAAGTTCATCATGATACTGCCGTCCCCTTCCAAACAGATGGTATCTTTTCCCCCCGCAGCTAGGCACATGCCTATAGCCGCCGGTAAGCCGTATCCCATAGAAGCATTGCCGGAATTAAGCAATAAGCGCTGGCCTGTTTTAACCTGCCACGCTTGGAAGAAAGCTACGCACGCGGTGCCGTTGGAAGCCGCTACCCGGGCGCGGGCGGAAAGTTGGCGGCTTAGTTCGTCCATAAACAAATAAGGGTGTACTTGATCGGCCAGGTTCCAAGTAAATTCCCCCAGGGGCGGATATTGCTTGCGTAAGGTTTGGCAGTGCGCGCGCCACGCAGGGGTGGAAATAGGATTTTTTAATAATTCAACCAATTTGGAAAGAACTGTTTTTAAATCCGCACAGATAGCCAGATCGGGCCGGAGGGTGGGTTTTTGAAGTTCCGCCCGGTCAATATCTACAATTATTTTTTTTGCATTTTTGGCAAAATTTTCCCAATTATAACTAACCTGGCGGATGTTGTTGCGGGTGCCTAAAAACAAAATGACATCCGCATTTTGAAGGGTAAAGTTGCCAACCCGCTGACCCACAGTGCCAATCCGCCCGGCAAACAGCGGGTGGGTGGAAGGAACCAGGTCAAACCCGTTAAATGTGGTAACAACCGGAATACGGGTTTGTTGGATAAGTTGTAGTAGTTCCGGTTGGGTATTGCTTAAACGTATGCCGTGCCCCGCTACAATAAGCGGGCGTTTGGCGCGACGAAGCCACAACGCTGCTTTTTTAAGGGATACAGTACAGGGAGCTGGGCGCGGTGCGGAGGGGAGAAATTTACGTAACTGCCGGGGGTTAATAAGGGCGGATTGCACGTCTAGGGG
>JAZLAA010000175.1:0-1688 GCA_045612945.1 Elusimicrobiaceae bacterium | reverse complement strand
CTGCGGGCACTGTTTAATGACGTCGGGCAACGCGTGGTTTAGGCCCTTAGCCCCTTGGCTTCCCCCCATAATCAGTACCGTAGGAGCCGAAGGTGTAAAGCCCAAATGCTTTAACGTGTCCACGCGGTTTACGCTATGGGTAAAAGCAGCGCGCACAGGCGTACTGGTAAGGGTGGCTTTAGCACTGGGTTTTGCCATGGGCAGCCCCAAAAAATGGGCGCAGGCAAACGGCGCGCACAGCCGGTTAGAGAGCCCCCATACGGCATTAGACTCGTGCAAAGCAGTTTTAATATGTTGGCGGTGGGCACTGACTAAAAGCGGAAATGAAATATACCCCCCCATCCCCAGTACCACATCCGGCCGGAATGTGGCAATCAATTGATGCGCTTGCTTAAAAGATTGGACCAACTGTTTTACAAAACGCCAGTGTCGCGCCGGACTAATACTGCGTGGCAAGCCGGTGTGCAACTCCAGTTGGGCATAATCCAGCTTGTGCTCTTGAAGCAGTTGGGTAGCCGGGTCGTTCTTGCGGACCACAAAGAGTACCTGTGCCCCTTGGTTTTGAAGTTCTCTGCCTAAGGCAAAGCCCGGATAAAAATGCCCCCCCGTGCCGCCGCAAGCAATTAAAAAGCGTTTGTTTTTCATACGCGGTTCCTATTTTTATAATGTGTAATATCTTCTCGTAAATTATTTTGGGTATTGTCTACCGCGGCGACATTCAAAATAATACCTATCATCACCAGCGTCATCACTACCGATGATCCCCCATACGAAAAGAAAGGCAGTGCAATTCCTTTAGTGGGCACCAGCCCAATGGCCATGGCCATATTGAAAAATGCCTGTAAACAAAGCGTACACGTAAGGCCAAAAATCACCATGCTGTTAAATGTGCTTTTGGCAATACGTGCCAGGGTAATGCCACGACACAACAATACGGTAAATCCGCCCACTACAAAGAGTACAAACAGGCCGATCTCTTCGCACATAACCGAAAAAATAAAATCCGTATGGGCCGCAGGAAGATACTGCATTTTTAGTTCGCTGTTTCCTAATCCTTTACCCAGCCAGCCGCCCGAACCAACCGCTAAAAAGGATTGCATTACTTGGTAGCTGGTGCTACTATTATCCTTAGCCAAATTTAAAAACGATAAAATACGCGCCCGCCGGTAAGGCACAAAGGCTAACTGGTAAAATAGAAACGGAATCCCAAATAAAACAACGGGTGGCATAAGTTGTTTCCAAAATTTGGCCCCGGCTACCCAGAGCATCATGCCAAATACGGCCCCCATCAAAAGCGGGGTACCGAGGTCTTTTTCCAGTACAATAAGCCCCAGTGTAATGCCCGCTACAGCCCCCGGTTTAAGAAGAAGCATCCAATTTTTGGCCAGTTTGCCAGATACTTGTTCCAAATAATCCGCCACATAAATAACCAGCGTTACTTTGGCCAGTTCCGAAGGTTGGATTTTAATAAAACCCAGGTCAATCCAGCGGTGGGTATGTGCTTGGGTGCGGGTAAATAACACCACCACCAAAAACACCCACGTAACATATATAAGATAAATGGGTTTAAATAATTTGTACTGCTGTAACCGTGTATAGGTTTGGGCCAGCACAAAGGCGGCACTTATTCCCACCAAATCAAACACCAGCTGGCGTTTGACATAAATGGAGGTTTCAAATGCACTGGA
>JAZLAA010000174.1:0-1647 GCA_045612945.1 Elusimicrobiaceae bacterium | reverse complement strand
GACCCGGATATCGCACAGGTAAAAGTGCAAAACCGCGTCTCCCAGGCCACCCCGTTACTCCCTGCCGAGGTTACCCGCCAGGGGATTACGGTTATGCGGATGTCTTCCAATATCTTAGGGCTTGTTTCTTTTACCTCGCCGGACGGTTCCTTAAGCACGTTAGAAATCAGCGATTATTTAAATAATAATCTTCAAAAAAACCTTTCCCGCATTACCGGGGTGGGCGAGGCCCGCGTATTCGGGGCCGCCAAAAGTATGCGCGTATGGCTAGATTCGGATAAAATGGCCGCGTTAGATATTTCTATTGCAGACGTAAAAAATGCGATTTCCTCCCAAAACTACCAGCCATCACTAGGTAAAATCGGCGCACGTCCCAACGACGGCTCCGTCTTAACGGTATATGCCTTACAAACGGAAGGACGTCTTAATAACGCCAAAGATTTTCAAAACATTATCGTACGTACGGATAATCAAGGCGGCCTGGTACGCTTGGCAGATATTGCCAAAGTAGAAGAAGGGCAAGAATCTTACAGCGTAGCGGGTGCTTTTGACGGAGTTCCGTCCGTGCCGCTTATGCTTAACCTTTCCTCCGGGGCCAACGCATTAGATACCATGAAAGCCGTCCGTGCGGAACTTAAACGTATGGAGCCGTTTTTTCCCAAAGGCCTTGCGTATGACTTTTCCATTGACACGACAGACTTCATTAACGCTTCTATAGAAGAAGTTATTTTTACGTTGCTTTTAACTTTCGTTCTGGTGGTGGTAGTGTGTTACGTGTTCTTACAAGACTGGCGTGCTACCTTGGTACCTGCGGCCACTATTCCGGTGTCTTTGCTGGGTACGTTTGCCGTTATGATGGCGTTAGGGTACTCTATCAATATGTTCACCCTTTTTGCCTTGGTGCTGGCCATTGGGCTGGTGGTAGATGATGCTATTTGTGTGGTGGAGCGTGTTATTGTGCTTATGAACCGGGACAAACTACCCGCCAAACAAGCCGCCGAACAAGCTATGGGAGAATTATCCAGTGCCTTAATAGCCACCACCCTTGTATTATTGGCTATTTTCGTGCCTATTACGTTTATGGGCGGTATTACCGGCAAAATTTACACTCAGTTTGCCGTTACCATTTCCGTGGCGGTTTGTTTCTCTACCTTAAATGCATTATCTTTATCTCCGGCCATTTGCGCCACTATGCTTAAGCCCGTTCAAGAAACCCGCCTTTTCGTGCTGCGTTGGTTTAATATTTTGGTACAAAAAGGTTCCCGCGGTTACCGCAGCGTGGTACGCAAACTGGCACGTAAATTTATTATTGTACTCTTGTTTGTCGGCTTTGGCGCGCTGGATATAGTACTTGTACAGGCACTCCCCGGAACATTTATCCCGGTGGAAGACCAAGGAATTGTCATCATTAACGTCCAACTGCCGGAAGGGGCCACCTTTGCCCGTACACAAGCCGTAATGGATCAAGTTGTCGCAGGGGTCAAACAAACCCCCGGTGTACAACACGTTTCTTCCATTATCGGGTTTAGCTTATTTAGCGGCAGTGGCGAAAATACCGGTGCCGTCTTTGTACGTTTAGACCCATGGGATAAACGCCAAGACGACAATTTCCTGGTAAAAGCATTCAAAAAATATATTTTGCGTAAG
>JAZLAA010000173.1:0-4551 GCA_045612945.1 Elusimicrobiaceae bacterium | reverse complement strand
ATGGTATTGCGCAGCAAGACGGTATCCAGTTGAAAGATTACCCGACCATTCGTCACTGCATTAAATTTGTACTAGCCAACGCGGGCAAACCTGCGGCAGTAGCAGCCCCTGTTACCGCCCCCGTAGCCCCTGCTCCGGCGGTAACGCCAGTGGCAACTCCCACGCCTGTGGCCCAACCCACTGCGGCAGCTTCTACTGTAGCGGCTGAAAAATCATTTGAGCCCAGCCATGCTTTGCCGGAACATAAATTAGTGCACCAACCGCAACATGTGGTGGCCGAACATATCGAAGCCCCCAAGGCGGATGCTTTAATCACAAATCCTACGGCTCCTGTTGAGCGGCGCGATTCATTGGCAGAACGCCCGGAACGTGAAGGCTACCAGGGTGAGCATTGCCACGAAAAGAAATTACGCTATGTAACCACCGTGGCGGATGCCCCGCTGTCTTCCCGTCAAGAACGCCGCTTATCTAAAGAGCGCACGGTTCTTATCTTTGCTGATAATTCCCAACTCATTAAGGCGTATCAAGAGGAGTGCAAAGAGCTCGGGGTTCCGTACCACGTGTTTACCACGCTTAAAACGCGCAGTAAAAACACCACCATTATGAACTGGGAGTCTTACGAAGAAACGGAAGCGGCCCTCAAAGCATACGCCCAAGAAGATCCCAACGTGCAAGGGATTGTGTACCTGTTAGGGGCCACGGTCAAAAAGTTTGATAAAAAATTAAGCCCGCATAATGAGCTTACCAAATACGTTATGCCGCTATTTATTGCGCTTCGCGTATTTGAAAAAGGGCTTGCTAACCGCCAAGATAGCGACACGTTCTTCGCCGTCAATACCAAGGTGGACGGAAACTTTGGCTATTTCACCAAGGATGAATTTAACCCCATTGTGGGGGCGCTCACCGGTGGCACCACCTGTTTCCGCAAAGACGTCTATGAGCGCACCGGTGCCATTAGTAAACTTATGGACTTTGAACCCACGGCTACGCCGGATGAAATGGCCCAAAAAACCATGGACGAAGTACTCCACGGCGATATGCGCCTCATGGTAGGCACACGTCAAGGCGTACGTTCTACTATTTTGTCGTTGCCTACCCGTTTGGACCGCCGCGTCAAACATCACGACCTGGCGGGCAAAACCATTATCTTTACGGGATCGGGCCGCGGGATTGGGGCCATGCTTTCTCAAAAAATTGCCGCCCAGTATCACAGCAAAATTATTGTTTTGGATATTATTGAAATCCAAGAAAAAACACCGCTGTGGGCTTCTATGAATGAAGCGGAACTGGCCGCTCTTAAAAAGCAACTGTGGGAGGACCTAAAAGCCGATCCTACCCAAAAAGCAACCCCCGTGCTCTTGGAGCGTGCATTTGGCCGGGTGAAAGACTCCATTACGCTGTATAACAACTTGCAAAAATTGCGTGAGCTGGGTAGCGAAGTGGAATACTATCATTGCGACGTGCTCAACGCCGCCATGGTCAAAGAAGTATGCACCAAAATCAAGGCCAAAAACGGCCGGGTGGACGGGTTAATCCACTTTGCGGGCCTAGAGCGTTCCAAACTTATTTACGATAAAGACCCGGCAGAATACTACCGTATCTTTGACGTAAAAGCTACCAGTTTTGGCAGTTTCCTGGCTAATAATATCGTGCGCGACGACGGTTTCTTCGCCTTCGCTTCGTCTATTGCCGGCAAATACGGCAACCTGGGCCAGAGCGACTATGCCAGCGCCAACGATTACTTGGCCAAATCAGCTTTGAGCCTTTCCAACCAAGGTTACCGCGCTATTAGTATTGCAATGAGTGCTTACAAAAATGTAGGGATGGGTGTGCGTGCCGGGGTAGAAACATTCCTGCGCTCCAACGGGGTGGACTTTGTAGACCCCGAGGACGGTATGCAAATTTTCTTGGACGAAATTGTCTATGGACAAGTGCCGGAAATTGTGCTTACCGGTTCATTGGGCCGCTTGGATTGGGATCACCAACTCAAATTTGACTGGGACGAAATCGGCTCCGCGGCCGATTTCGCCTCCGGCCCTTCGGATGATGATAACACGCCCAAAGGCGGTGCGGTGACCCCGGTGCCTACTCCGATTTCTGTTGCTAAACCAGCCCCGGTACAGACCGGGCCGGATGCCTCTAAAGCCACGCACTTTTTAGGTACGGTGCAAGCGTTAGAGTCGGGTCGCAACATCCATGCCGAAAAAGAATTTAACCTCGAGTCCGACCCTTACCTGGCCGACCATGCCATTGAAGGCACCCCCTATGTGCCGGGCGTTATGGGCATTGAAACTTTCATGCAAACGGCTACCGCGCTAACGGGTGCGGTCCCGCAAGGGCTTAAAGACGTACATTTCTATTTGCCTATTAAACTTTTACGTAACCGCCCGCAAGCGGTGCGCGTAATTGGCCAAGCCCGCGAAAACGGAGTAGAAATGGAAATAGAGTCCGACTTTATCAATAGTAAAGGAATCAAAATGGGCAACACCCGCCGCCATTTTACGGCTAAAACCTTGGCGGACTTTACGTCCACGTGGAATAATGTAAAAGCCGCCGCTATGACGGGGCTGGAAAGCCCGGTTCAGGTAACGGCCCAGCAAATTTACCAAAAGTATTTCCACGGTCCGTCGTTCCAAGTGTTGGGTGGTATTGTGCGCGTGAATGAAAATGAGTCGTTGGCTATTTATAACACCACGCCGCGCCCGCAATGGCCCGATGCGCCGCGTACCCTCCTGGCCAACCCCATGCTCATTGAAGCCGCCTTTCAGTGCTGTGGGTTCCAAGATATGGCCGTAGCTCACAAAATGACACTGCCCGACGCAATTAGCGAAATAGCCGTGCTTAACAGCCAGTTGCCGCCCGCTCGGTTGTATTTGTATGGCGTAAATAAAGGCACCACGGCTGACGGCAAAACCTTGCATGATGCGTATGTGTTTGATGCACAAGGCAACGTGTGGGTAGAAATCCACGGCTACCAAGCTATTGGGCAATAACGCGGTGGATTATCAGTTAGAAATTGTCAATTTGCAAGCCCTGCCCCCGGCACAACACATTTTAAGCGTGCGGGAACAAGCGTTTTTCAGTACGCTTAAACTTCCCAAACGCCAAACCGAATGGCTGGGGGGCCGGCTTGCGTTAAAGCGGGTAGTGTCGTCGTGGAAAAAGCTACCGCTTAAAAGTATTGAAATTTTACCGCAGGAATCTTCCGGCAAGCCGCAGTTGCTGGTGGAGGGGGAAAAAAGCCCCCTGGCGTTTAGCATTACCCACAGCAACGGCTACGCGGTAGCGGCTCTGGCCCCCCGGGTGCCCTGCCTGGGGATTGATTTAGAGCAAATTGCCCCGCGCATTAACGCGTGGAAGCAGGATTTTTTTCATCCGTCCGAATTAACCGCCGATACGGATGAATTTCTAACTTCTCTTTGGACGCAAAAAGAAGCCCTGGTTAAAATGTTGGGTACGGGCCTGGCTATTAACAGCCACGAAGTGCGTATTGTCAATAAAGTTCCTCAATTTTTGAATCGTGCATTACAAATTTACCAAAGCTTGGGTAGCCCGGCAGTACAAATAGACACCCTGGGTCTTATCCCAGGTTTTTGTTTCAGCGTAGCCGTGGGGAAGTAAACGGAGATCGCTTTTTTATTTATAGAGCAAACTTTTCTAACGGGTCCCGGTCCTAAAACCGGGGCTTTTTGCAGTACAGGGGCCTTTTTATTTAGTAAAATATACGTATACGGAGGCCACTTATGATTGAACTCTTTGAAGACCCCAGACTAGACAAACCCTCTAACGAGCCGGCCCCGGCTTCGCTCGTCAAGTTTCGCCAAGTGTCGCAAGACGCACAAAAAGGCGCAGGGGAGGAACGCGTCAAAGCCCAGCACGATAAGGGCAAAATGACCGCGCGCGAACGTATCTCTTACCTCTTGGATAAAGACAGTTTTATTGAAATTAAGAGCTTAATGGAAAGCTCCTGCAGTGATTTTGGCATTAAAGACAAACATATTAAAGGCGACGGTGTCATTACCGGCTTTGGGCGCATTAACGGGCGCGAAGTAGCTCTCTACGCGCAAGATTTTACGCAGCTGGGCGGTTCGCTCGGCTTGGCGCACGCGCAAAAAATTGCCGCTTTAATGGACCGGGCCCTAGATGCCAAAATCCCTGTTATCGGCCTCTTAGACTCCGGCGGGGCACGTATCCAAGAAGGGGTAGATAGCCTAAACGGATTCGGTGAAATTTTCTACCGCAACGTAAAGGCTTCGGGCATTATTCCGCAAATTTCCATTATTTTAGGCCCGTGTGCGGGCGGCGCGGCGTATTCCCCGGCGTTAACTGATTTTATTTTTATGGTGGAAGGCATTAGCCATATGTTTATTACCGGGCCTGGTGCCGTCAAAGCCGCCACTGGTGAAGAAGTGGACTTTGATACCCTGGGCGGCAGTGCCCCTCATAGCGAAAAAAGCGGTGTGTGCCAATTTGTAGCCAAGTCCGAGCAGGATTGTTTCCGTCAAGTGCGTGAACTCCTTTCGTTCCTTCCGCAAAACTGCGAGGAAAACC
>JAZLAA010000172.1:0-1673 GCA_045612945.1 Elusimicrobiaceae bacterium | reverse complement strand
CAAAGGCTTTTCATGGAACCAGTTGTTTGATTTTGAAGAAGCTACCATCCCGGGTATTTTGTCTTTGGGTGAATTTGAACGTAAAACAGCCGTTACTACTCGCTTGCGTTTAATGGAAACGGAAGGCCGTGCCCAAGTGCTTTCCAACCCTAAAATTGTTACTTCTTCCGGTAGTGCCGCCAAGATTACAGTGGGGGGGAAAGTCCCCATACCGGTCGTCAATAACCAAGGGGTGGGTTCTCAGTTAGAAGAATATGGTATTTTACTTAACGTACTTCCCACCATTATCCCGGAACGCAATAACATTATTGATTTACAGGTACAGCTTTCGGTTTCCACGGTGGACTATTCCCGTACCGTCGTTATTGGCACGGCAACGGCTCCCTCTTTTACCAACCGTGATGTAGAAACTCACGTAGAGCTTAACAGCGGGGAAACGCTGGTAATCGGCGGGCTTAAAAGCAGTGCCCGTAACGTCAGCGAAGACCGCGTGCCCTTCTTGGGGCGGTTGCCGCTTATAGGGCTTTTATTTAAAAATAAAGACGTTACCGAAGAACAACGCTCTTTATTCTTGTTTATTACGGTGGAAATTGTAGAGTAGTGTATGGCCGCAGAGAACGAACTGATTAAGTCGGATTCCAAAATTATTGCTTTTTCCGGTCCCAAAGAAGGCGCCGGGAAGACCACGCTTACCCTCAATTTAGCCCTGGGTTGGGCCGGCATACAAAAACGCCCCGTGCTCATTGTCCCGTTGGATCCGCTTGCCCGCCAGGAACATAGTTTCTATTTAAATATTAAAAAAACAATCAGCGTTGCGGATATTTTACAAACCTTGGGTAACACCAATATTGCAGTGGTGGGAGGGTTGCTTAGAGGTAAAATTTCCATGTCCCGTTGGGGGGTAGGGGTATTACCTTTGGGCAATACCCGGGCGCAGGTTTCTTCTATAAGCCCCAAAATTTTAATCCCTATTCTTTCCCGTCTAGCCCAAACCTTTGATATTTTCTTTGATGTGGATTCCAGCTTCCCCATGCAAGCCTTCTCGTTTGACTTGGCGGATAAAGTATTTTGGGTGTCACAAGCTACGCGCACGCATCTAAACGCTACCGTGCAACTTTTCAACGATTATAAAGAACGTCACTACCCCATGGATCGGCTCAGTGTCATTTGCAATGCGTTTGACATGCCGGGTTCTATTGCGTATGAAGAAGTAGAGCGTTTTTATGCTTCTATGGGCCAAGAGGTGGATGTATTTTTGCCTTGGGATGAAGAGGTCATGAGTGCCTCTAACCGCCGGGAAGTGGAAATTATTGCCAACCCGCAGGCCGAATGGGTGAAGGGCCTTCGGTTAGTGTTGGCCAAAATACAGGATTTAAAACCGGCTCCGAAAGATTGGGCGGCTTCCGTGTCGGATGAAGAATTTACCCAAGCCGCACAAGAGATTTGGAGCCCGATCCTCTTTGATGACGGCGGAAAATCATCTTCCCAAAGTCACGTGGATGTAGCCCCGGAGGAAAAAGAGGGCGCAAAGCTTTCTTTTTGGGACGATTTAAAACAAAAAGTTCACAAAGAAGTCGTACACACGTTGGAAATTGAGCACATTGTAGTCAGTGAAGAAAGCACCGCCAGCGAGCAAACCCGCAAGCGGGTTGCTGCTATTGTAGATGATATTT
>JAZLAA010000171.1:0-10569 GCA_045612945.1 Elusimicrobiaceae bacterium | reverse complement strand
TTTCTGTGGTCCAACCGCTTACGGACATGCCAGCACTTTCTTCCCCGGCCAAAATGTATTTATGGTGTATAAGGCCGTCTACAAAATACTTAAACCCTACGTTTACCTCGTCCAGGGTTAATTGATGAGCAGCGGCCAAACGGTCTAATAACGCGGTGGTACCCAGCGTGCGGCCAATGCCGCTGGCTTGCACTTTATGGCGGCGTATCAGGTAATCAGCCATTACACAGAGTGCATGATTGGGGGCGATGAGCCCGCCCTTGGCAGTGGCACAGCCAAAGCGGTCGGCATCCGGGTCGCTGGCACCGGCAAATTGATATTGGCCATTTTGTACATAATTGATCAGCGGCGACATGGGGTATTTGGAAGACGGATCCATGCGGATTTTACCGTCGTGGTCTATAGGGATAAAATAAAAAGTGGGGTCCTGCTCGGTGCTGACGATATCCAGGTTATGTAGTTGGTATTTTGTCTTAATAGCTTGGTAAAAAGCCAAGCTGGCCCCTCCTAACGGATGGACGGCAAAGCGTAGGGGGGAAGTGGCAATTTTGGCAAAGTCAATATGCCGCCCCAAAGCAGTTACATACGGTGTAATTACGTCGGCCGTATGCACCAGCCCTTTGGCGCGGGCTTCTTCTAAGGGCAACGTTTTAATATGTTCGGGGTGGGCCATATACTCATTGGCATACTTTTCAATAAGCCCAGTAAGGGCACTGTCGGCGGGACCACCATTGGAAGGATTATACTTAAGCCCCATATCTTGCGGCGGGTTATGGCTGGCGGTTCCGTTTAAACAAGCACAGGCGCGTCCGTTTAAAATTTCAAATGAAAATACCGGCGTAGGTATGGGGATATCCGGCAGGATGACATGTAATCTGTTGGCGGCCAATACCTGTGCACACAAGTGGGCCGTATCGCGCGACATCAGCCGCGTATCTCCTCCTACTAAAATGGATCCTGTGATTTGGTTTTCTAAGTGAATGCGTGCTACCGCTTGGGCAATTGCTTTAGCGTGCAAGGCGCAAAACCCAGCCCCCAGTTTCCCACGATGGCCGGAAGTGCCAAATTTAACGGGTAGCGGGGCGGTGGAGGGATGAAAAAATTCGTTACGTAACAAATTAATATCAATTTTTTGCGTGGTTAATGTTCCGGCTAATTCACTAATCATAGCAGCTCCTTACGTAAGCAAACAAAAACAGGGAGGGACTTGCAGAAAACTTTCGTCTTTTTCTATGATATTATATATCTTATTTTTTTGCAAATGGAGCGAACTATGAAAAGACTACTGCTGTTGCTGGTTTGTTTGTTGGCGGGCGCATTGGCTGCTTGGGCAGAGAATATGGGGGATGATTTTCATGAACATTATGTGCCGGGTCAGTCTAACTTAAAGGCCTATACGCGTGATTTAAACGGCTTGGTGGGAATGGTGGATTTCCATACCGGGCGCGGGGGCAATTTCCCTTCTATTAGCTTAGGGGCGAATGTAGGGGTGTTTAAACCTTCTTCCAGTAATAACATTTCCAGTGACAGTTATACGGTCTTGCCTTTTTTGGTTGCCGAAACGAAAATTCCGGTGCTTAACGTGGGGGTAGTGGCCCGCGGGACTGACGTAAACGGATACCGCTCTTTGGGGGGCGGTCTTACCTATCAAATGGATGTGTTGGAAATAATTAACCTTTCTCTCGGCGCGTTTTATGATAACGGGCGCACTGATTGGTACACTAACGACCACTATTCCGCTTCCGCTATTGCTTCGACTACGGTTTTATTTTTGACCCCATATGTGGGGGTCGGTTATGATTATGGTCAACTCAAAACCCGCGGGTACACGCATAATTCTTCTGTATCGGACGGAACTCCGCGCGGTATGGTGGGGTTAAATGTGCATCCGTTCCCGTTGTTTTCCGGCTTTATTGCCTATAGCGTTACCAAAGACAGCCACGGCTTTACCGGCGGTTTAGGTCTTAGTTTTTAACCATGGACTACAAGCAGGAACTCAAAGCTTTTTTGGGTGAAAACTGTTTATTCCAAGAACCTATGGATAAACACACTACCTACCGTACCGGTGGTGCGGCGGAGGTGTTTGTGTATCCACAATCTTTGGAAGAATGGGCATTTGTGCTTAAATTGGCCCGTACAAAAAATATCCCTTTGCGGGTGTTGGGGTTTGGTTCTAACATTTTGGTAAGCGGGCGTGGTATTAGCGGAATTACCTGTTCTACTGGCAAAATGAACCACATTTTAGTGGAAAATAACACCCTCAAAGCCCAAGCTGGTGTAGCCCTGGATAAAGTGTGTGAGCTGGCATGCAAAGCGGGGCTGGGAGGCATGGAAAAACTATCCGGCATCCCAGGCAGTGTGGGTGGCGCGGTGTATATGAATGCTGGGGCCTATGGGCAGGAAACGGCCGATTGTTTAACATACTTTGATATGATTGACTGGGACGGCCGCCCCCTTACTCTTACGAAGGAGGAAGTACAATTTTCGTACCGCAAAGTAACCGGTTTGCCGCGTGGGATTATTTTATCGGCCGGGTTTACGTGTAAGCCGGGGGACTTTACCCAGCTTTTAGCGGCCCGCAGCGCCGTGCAACACAGCCGTCGAGAGAAGCAACCACTGGAGTTCCCTTCCGCAGGCAGTGTATTTAAACGCCCGGCGGGAGACTATGCCTCGCGCCTTATAGATGCGGCGGGCTTGCGCGGGCTTTGCGTAGGGGGGGCTAAAGTATCGGAAAAGCATGCCGGGTTTATTGTCAACTTTAACCATGCCACGGCTGAAGACATAAAAAAACTTATCGATCAAGTGCGTAGCCAAGTAAAAGAAAAGTTCCGGATAGAGTTAGAGCTGGAGCAAATTTTGTGGGGCGAATTTGAAGAACAGTAGCTTAATTATAATGTGCAAGCTAAAAAAATTGACGTATCCCCTAAATTAAGATATAATAATAGATGTAGTTAAGGAGTCGTGGTGTAGCCTGGTTAACACGCTGCCCTGTCAAGGCAGAGACCGCGAGTTCGAATCTCGTCGACTCCGTGTTTTAGTTTTGAATAATTAGCATAAATCCCCGTTAGGCCAAGCGCCCGACGGGGATTTTTTTATGCACCACTTTGAGCATGCGGTTTTTGGCAGGATTTTGTGATTTGTGGCAAATCTTCTCTTTTTATGCTGACAAGACTAGGTAGCAAGTCGCGCACATACGAATTAAAATGTTTTATAATAAACATATCTGCCCATTGGAAAAGAGGATAAATAAATGAAATGGAATAAATGGAAAATATTTTTTGTAATAAGCGCATTGTTGATAATGGGTTGTGTTAAAATAAATCAACCAAACTTAATACAAGCCAGTGCGAAAGGACAATTGGATGTTGTTGAGAAACTAATTGCTCGGGGAAGCGACGTAAATATCGCTGACTATTTGGACAATTACTTAATAAGCAAAAGTATACCGAAAAATGCAAAATTCAGTTTCTATTATTCGTATGGTGGGGTTACCCCTTTAATGGCTGCAAGTATGGTGGGTAATGCTACAATTGTTCGCACTTTATTAAAAGCTGGCGCTGATACGAATGCTGTTTCAAAGGGAGAGGGAACCGCTTTAATGTTAGCTAGCTACAAAGGGTTTACAGAGATAGTAAAAGATTTGATTGCAGCTGGGGCCAATGTTAATGCCACAACATACGATGGATGGAGTGTATTGATGAGCGCAAGTAGTGGAGGAAATCCTGAGGTTGTCAAGATTTTACTTGCCGCTGGAGCAACACCCAACGTTACAACTGAAAGTGGTGAAACTGCAATTTTGGTAGCAAGCTACGAGGGTAATTCTGAATGCATAAAAATACTTGCCGCCGGAGGAGCTAACGTTAACGCTACTAATAGCGGGTGGACTGCTGTAGCAGAAGCGAGCAAATATGGACAAACGGATGCGGTACGAGCACTCGTTGAAGCCGGCGCAGATGTCAATATCTCTCATCCTCAAACTGGTTGGAACGCGTTACTGGCGGCTAGTAAGTCTGGTTATACAGATATTGTAAACATCCTCTTAACTGCAGGAGCAAATGCAAATGCGAGTAGTAATATTGGGCTCGCTCGTGAAGAACAATACAAGGGGGAACAAGTTTCTTTTGTTCCTCAAGCCAGCAATACAAGTGCATTGATGCAAGCAAGTGATGGAGGACATACTGAAATAGTGAAACTACTTCTCGCAGCAAATGCTGATGTAAATCAAACCAATTCTGTGGGGCAAACAGCTCTAAGTGTAGCCAAAATCCCAGAAATCAAAAATCTGCTTATTCAAGCTGGAGCAAAAGAATAGCACTTTGCTACCCAAACTACAAGCACCGTATTTTAGTTTTGAATTTTAAGCATATATCCCCGTTAGGATGAACTCCCGACGGGGATTTTTTTATGAACAACCGATAGCATGGAAAATTTGGTGGGTTTAGGCACGTTTTGATAAATATTCTCTTTTTATGCTGACCGGGCCGGGTAGGAAGTCGTTTTTTGAGTATATTTAACAAATGCTAAATTTAATATGCTAGTATGTACGAGTAGAGGAAAGTAAACTTTATGGATAATTTTAGGAAAACTCTTGCTTATAAAATTTGCGGATATTCGTTTTTTGTATTGATAGTCGTTATAATTTTTTGTGTACTTTACGTTATGTCGGGCGTTGCTATGTGGCATGACATAGTGTTAATGCTTCTTGGTTTAGGGATTCTGGTAGTAGCTCCCCCCGTTATTCTTTTACTGTTAATTATTCTGTCAATCATAGCTTTTTTAACACAGAAAAAATATGCAGGCGCAAAACATAGTATTTTAGCTGACATCGGATATGTGTGTATGTTAATTATATCAGGGTTGTATGTTCTTTTTTTACCAAGTATTATGACAAATCACATAGACACTAAAAAACGTCAAAAAGCACATCAAGAATACCTAAAAAACGAATATCCTACTGTTGTTAAAAATTCATGTGCTTTACTTAATAATCATTTGCCAAAAATCGTAGAAAATCTTGGTGAGGATTTCACAAAAGAACAGTTAGCAAATGAATTGGCAAAGATTGAAACTATCACAAATGTTAAGTCTTATGAGAACGGGTATGGAGTCATATCGTATTACCGTGATGAGCCTGTCGATACTTATTTTCGTGGAAAAAGACCGGAACACATATATATCGTCTTAAATACTTTTGAGCAACCATGTGATATAGACAAAGCAAATTGCTATATTTATTTAGAGATGCACGAAGGATTTGGAGATTGTAAATTTTACTTTGATAAAAATGGGAAAACTATTCCCACAGAAGAAACGCTGCAATTAATTCAATAACAGATAGCATAGTGCTAGCCAAACTATCAACTCCGTATTTTAGTTTTAAGTTTATAGCATATATCCCCGTTAGGCACTTTGCCCGACGGGGATTTTTTTATAAACGGCTGATAGCATGGGAATTTTGGCAAGTTTGTGCGCGATATGAAAGATTTTTTGATTTTATGCTAGAATAGGTTAGAAGATGTTGTTTTAGTCCTTTTACGGAGAAAAAATATTATGAAAACTTTAAAAAATGGGAATATTGCTTTTTACCGTTTAGGTCGCATGATAGTTTTGGGAGCTGGCGCGATGGGTTGGTTCGTGGCCCTTCCTGTACTCTATTTTACAATTGGACAAAACAAACAAGTATTTTATATTGTTCTGCCTATCCTATTGCTTATGATGATTGCTGAATTTTTTGTTATAATTAAATTTATTTTACCGCCTATACTTGTTTGTACGCCGCAAGGGATAGAACTAAATAAGAAAAACCATACCATGATATTTTGGGATCAAATAACGTCTGTTCAGCGGAAAAAAGCTAACGCCACGGAACAATTAGTTTTTGAAACAGCCGAAGGTCCCGTACATACAGTTCCCCTAATTATAGCCAATGAGGATCAGGAATATCTTTTTAGAGTTTTACGAGAACATAACATCCCTGTAGAAGAGTGTTATTCATAAATTCAGCATCCTGCTCCCCAAACTACACCCACCGTATTTTAGTTTTCAATTTATAGCATAAATCCCCGTTAGGATTAACTCCCAACGGGGATTTTTACAAGAAAAATCTAGATTTGTCGATGGAGGGTATTGAGGAAAAAATCAGCTTCTCCGGTCCAGCACGTAGTAACTGCCTTTTTCGTGCTGTTTGGCCAGGCATTTTAGCTCGCTTCCAATACCGCTGACCATGGCAAAAGAAGTAAGAGACCGTTTAGTGTTATGCACAATGCCAATCCCCATTGCGAGAAACGGAAATTTTTCCGTTTCCCCTTTGCGGTTAACGGACTCCATATATCCTTGGGCGCGGTCTTGCTCACTGTAAAAAGAAGGGGCTGTTTGGTCTATGTGGGCTGTAATCTGCCGGGCAATTTCTTCGGCTTTGTTAAATTGGCATACTACAATAAAATCATCTCCGCCGATATGCCCTACAAAAGCCCGCGGATCTTGGCGGGAAGCTGCTACAATAATGTCTGCCGTTGCTTTGAGTACGCGGTCCCCCGCTTCAAAGCCGTACTTGTCATTAAAAGATTTAAAATTATTTAAATCGCAATATAATACGGCAAACGGTTCCCCGCTGGCGATTTCACGTTCCACACGTGCTTGAATAGAAGGGTTGCCGGGCAGCTGAGTAAGCGGGTTGGAATCCATACGCTGTTTGCTACGCTTTAACAGGAGTTTCACGCGGGCCACAATTTCATCTTCATCAGCGGGTTTGGTGAGGTAGTCGTCAATATCCAGGCCTAGTCCTTCCAGTTTTGTGGACTTATCGGTCACGGCGGTAAAAATGATAATGGGAGTGTGCAGATAGCCGGTGCGGCTACGGACTTCTTTCACTACCTCAAAGCCGGTTTTTTTAGGCATTTCATAGTCTAAAATCAATAAGTCCGGATTTTCTTTATAGGTTTTTTCTATGGCTTCTTGTCCGTCTTGTGCTTGCACTACGGTAAATCCGGCATTGGTCAAAATTTCAGAGACCAAAAAACGGATCGCGTGTGAATCATCAGCCAATAAAATTTTCGCACTGTGTTCCATATTCACTATTATAAAGAAATTTTTGTCTGGTACGCAAGCCCTAGGGTTTGTAAATAAAGGACAATAAGAGGGGATTTTGGTGATCGCGCCGCCACGAAAAGAAATTTTCTGCGTCCCCGCAGGTGCAGTAATCGGGGGCATAGATATTTTGGGGTGAAATACCGGCACGTACCAATTGTTGAGTGAGGGCGGCTGTCAAATTTACGAATAATTTACCGTTTTTGCGTACGATACAATCCGACGGGAACTGGTTCGCTACGTCCGCTTGTACTTCAAAACAACACACTTGAATATGTGGCCCTAAATAGGCTCTCCAGGTTGTATGCGGGGCTGTTTGGATAAGCGTGTTAGCGGTTTGGTAAGCCAGTTGCCCCACTACCCCGCGCCACCCACAATGGGCCAGCGCAAAGTGTTGGGCGTGGACGTCCCATATAAAAACAGGTACACAGTCCGCGGTTAGAATGGCTGCTCCCCACCCCGCCGGAGCCGGAGAAAAGAGCCAAGCGTCGGCATCTATAAGCGGGTGGCAAGGGTGTGCCTGTGCTGCTTGTGCGTTGGAAATAGTAACCACCCTTGTGCTGTGTGTTTGATGAAAATGCAGGATGCGCGTCGGGTCAATACCCAGTTGCTGGTACACCGGGGCTTGGTGGGCTATTTCCCGCATACATCCGCTGTGGCGAGATAGCGTTCCCCCAATAAGCCCGGCTTGCAGCATCCGCTTGTCTGTAAAAATTTTCATAGTTTTTTAAGAACCGCGCGCCCTACTTTGGTCCCCAGTAGTAAAGTGGCACTGGCTGTAAATTTCGCAGGGTCATCACTGGCGTAAAGGCGCACCGTGCCGCGGCCGGAAGTTTGGGCCAGATGTTTGCGCAGTAAGAATTTGGCGACGGCTTGGGCCAGGACATCTGCTGAATCTACCAAATGTACGCTTGGTCCCAAAATGTCGGCAATCAGCGGGCGTAAAATGGGGTAATGGGTGCAACCTAAAATTACCGTGTCGGCCCGGTGTTTTTGAACGGGGGCTAAATAGGTTTGTGCAATCAGTTTGGCGGCGGGAGTTTGGGCAAACCCTTCTTCGGCTAGCGGAACAAACAACGGGCACGCTTGTTGGAGGACGTTGGCTTGCGGGGCCTGTTTAGCCAGGGCTTTTACATAGGCCCGGCTACGGACGGTTCCGGCTGTTCCCAGCACGGCAATACGGTGGTTTTTAGTGGCGGCCGCGGCGCATAGCGCCCCCGGCTCAATAACCCCCATAACCGGTACATGCAACTCTTTACGCAAGGCGACCAATGCTTGGGCCGAAGCTGTATTGCACGCTACTACCACCAATTTTACGTGGCGGCTTTCTAAAAATTTTCCCACCTTGAGTGCCAACTGTGTAACAGCTTGTTTGGATTTGTTGCCATAGGGTACGTGGGCCGTATCGCCAAAGTAAATTAAATCTTCGTGTGGCAATGTTTGGTGCAGTGCTTTTAAAATAGTCAGCCCGCCAATGCCCGAGTCAAACACACCAATAGCTTGCTTTTTCATATTCATATTATAGTAATTTTAAAACGCAGGACAAACCGCTCTCTATGTGCTACAATAGTCTTATGAAGAAAATATGGCTTTTTTGTTTATGGGTGTGTATGGCCGTGGCCGGGTGGAGTGCGGACCGTACCTCTCCGGCTCCGTTGCTGGTGGGGGGCAATTTTTCTGCCCAAACCAATACCCCAACCCCTGCTTTTAGTAAAGACGCGCGCGACCGCGAAGTAGCCGTTTTGCAAGAACGATTGCGCAATTCCCAGTATCAGGAAACCATTAACCGCATTAACACCCTTACTGCCAACAATTTGTTAGATGACCGTTTTTATTTGTTGCTTGCGATTGCATTTGACGGCTTGAATGAGTATGAGGACGTGATTTACTCGGCCGGCCAGGCCATTGCGGTAGCCCCACAGGATGCCCGTGCGTATGTATTGCGGGCCAATGCGTATGTAAAGCAAAAAAATTATGAGCGCGCTCGTCTGGATATAGACACTGCTCTTAAATTAAACCCTAACTCCAACTATGCTCACCAAGTAAAAAGAGAGCTGGATGCCCAAACGACTCCGGCTAAAAAAATGCCCGCTAAGAAAAAAAATATCCCCACCGGCATGATTATTTATGTAGCGGTTATTTTGCTGGGCGTATTGTTGTTTGTGTATTTCCGGTATGAAGATTTATTCCACCGGCGGAAAGTGTCTTATGCGCGCAAGGAAGGGGAAATCAGAGAACAATACGATTTTATTCGCCAAATTGGGGAAGGCGGTATGGGTAAGGTATACGAAGCGTATGACAAAACCCTCAAACGTAAAGTAGCCATTAAACGGGTGCGGCCCGAGCTGGTGCGTAGTGCCTACGTGCGCGAGCAATTTTTGTCCGAAGCGCGCATGGTGGCGCTGTTGCGTCACCCTTGTATCGTGGAAATTTACACGGTTATAGAGTCCGAAAGTTCGCTTTACCTGGTTTTTGAATATGTGGACGGCCAAACCCTGGAAACTCGGCTGGATATTGACGGGCGGTTGCCGTTCTCACAAGTGAAAAAAATATTTAAGTACGTATGCGAAGGGTTGCAATACGCCCATGCCCAAGACATTATCCATTGTGACTTAAAGCCCGGTAACATTATGATTTTGGAGGACGGAACCGCCAAGGTCATGGATTTTGGCGTGGCCAAAAAGGTAGATAACCAAACTGGGGCCCGTACGGTAGCCGGTACGCCTGCCTATATGGCGCCCGAACAGCAGCGCGGGTTTATGCGTAAACAATCGGATGTGTATTCGCTGGCGTTATGTGTATATGAGGCACTGGTAGGCCAAGTGCCGTGGACGGTAAAAGGATTTAATATCGCTAACAAAAAAATTGTGCCGGCTTCTAAGCTGGCCCCGCATATTCCGACGGCGGTGGATAGCGTGCTAGAAGATGCGTTAAAAGAAGACCCGCAGGAGCGTATCCAATCCGTGGAAGAGTTTTGGAATCGGCTGGAAGCCATTGAGCCCGAGCAAAACGACAACCCGGAAACTACTCACTATTAAAATAAGCCCCCGCATTAAGCGGGGGTTGTTTTTGAATACAAACAAGATTTTAGTCAAACACTTGCCCTATTTTAGCGCATTGCCCTTCACAATGCTGTCCTTCATTATCTAATGACAGCTCAACATAAGGGGAATTCGCTTGACTAAAAAATATAGCTTTTGGATTGGTAACCGTTCCCCCAATTCTGTATCCGCATCCCCAGGTATCTCTACTGGCAAATGGGCAAATAACAGAGCAATCATGGCCGGATACAAAATCACACTGTATTGCAACATCCAGATCCTGTACTGTCCATGTGGTATATCCAGACTCATTAAACGCCGCAGATCCCTCCGCAAGTAAACGCACGCTGGCGGCCTTGCGGATAGAAGCCAGGTTGGCCCACACTTCCGTCAGGCGGCTCTTTTCCACTGCTTTTTGGTATTGTGGCACAGCTACCGCGGC
>JAZLAA010000170.1:0-4597 GCA_045612945.1 Elusimicrobiaceae bacterium | reverse complement strand
ATTGCGGTAAGCCTTCCCGCCGGTGGTTACATATTCGGTAACGGAACCGTTTGTGGGGATTTGTATCCCGTTTGTAGCAGATACTCCGCCCGTGTGCACCAACGTCATTTTGCCGGATTGCAACGAAGGATCTGTGCCTGTAGAAGTAGCCGGTATGCCCGTAGCCTGTGCAGTATATACCGCTTTTACCGTATAGTCACTATATTGCCCGGTTAAGCCATTATAATCCGGGATGACAACATCTTTATTATAGATGTTCACTTGCACATTCATGGGTTTAGACAAGTGGTACGAAATGGTAGCTTTGGCGTTAGAATCCCCATATACATCCGTGGTAGATACATCCACCACACGGTACATATCTACAGGGAAAATTTCTATTGCTTCATTAGACTGCGCCGGGAACATGGCATCCATAGCTTTGACACGGAACATATAGGTACCGGGGTACACCATACGGCCTTGGTCATCACGCCCGTCCCACGTTAAGGTGTTGAGCTGTTGGGAAACATTGGGCTCGCCAGCTTCTAAGGTAAGGTGTTTTACCACTAAACCGGCCGTGTTTTCCACGGTGGCGATTACTTGAGCATCGCGGTCTAAGGCGTATTTAAAGATAAAGGGGTCTAAGCCATACGCTGTGGGGCTGGAGCCCAACGTAGCATAACCGGCCGGTTGCATGGTAATGCCCACCAAACCGCGTTCCAGTTCCAGCGTGCCAATGGTATATTTTAACGTCTTTACACCGGTAAAGAATTTATTATTGTTATCCGCACTGGGTGTACAAGGCACATTTGCTTGAAAGTAAGGTTCGCCGTAGTAGGTGACACCATTATTCACGTTAGTTGGTGCCCCGGCTGCGTTAACATAGCAGCCGTTATACGGAATTTCTGCCCATAATACATATACGTAGTTACCGTCCGGCATGGGGGCACCGTGGGCAAAAGTTTCCGTTTGGTTAGTTTCCGTAGCAATTTGCCCGTTGGACATTTTTTCGCCAACGGCATAGGTGCGCGTACAGTTAGCGGGAGTTATACCATCTGCTTCAAACGCTTGGCAGGTGCCATCCCACCTACTGGTATAAACCATACGGCCGGATTTTTGCTCTGCGCTGCGGTACACACGTGAACCTGTAGCTGTATTTAAGTTGGGAGATGTACCCGTTTTATACGAAGAATTGGTTAGTACTTCAGACACGCCGTTTTGAGCAACGGTAGCGTTATTGAAGGTAGTGCCCGGGGTGTAAACTTCCCAGTACACAGTGGAAGGTTCCGTGGGCACGTAAGAAATGGTAGCATACGCAGTGGACTTTTTGTTAAGCCCCATTACCTGCACATCCGTTAATTTTAAGGGGTCTAAAGATACTTGGCGAGTAACCGCGCGGGAGAAATCAATCCCCGGCCACTCATCTTGAGATTTGGCTTGCAAAGAAACTAAATAGTTACCGGCGGGGAGCAACAGGCCACTATCGTTGCGACCGTCCCAAGAGTCAAAATCAGCAATTTGGGTGTCTTTATCGGTACCTTTCATGCCTTCGCCGGTACGCGGCTGCCAGTCCACCAGTGTACGTACAATTTTGGCGGTAGCGGTAACATCTTGGTCATCCGCCGAGTCAAAAGTCTGGGCAAAACTGTATTCATTAGAAGTGTTATTGATGCCATGTTCGGTGGCATAGGCATAAGCGGCGTTATCTAAGGTGGAGGCATCAAAAATGGCAATGCGAACGTCCGCATCTTTACTTAAGCGGTACGTAAAGGTGTAAGGCTGGGCGGAAACCGGCGTAATAGTACCCACCAAGCTGGGCGTACTGCGCACGGTGTGCACGTTGGTAACATCCATTTGTATAGGAATTTGGTTCGCACCGGGGTAAACCCCCATTTCGGAAATTTCAATACGGTCTGCAATTACGCCGTCCGACGGAACATCTGTAGATACCGTAGCGCGAAAACCAAAATTACCGTTGGTTTTACCAAACTCCCCGGCAATTTCATAAAAACCGTCCCACGCGGTACAGAAGGACAGAGCTTCATTGGTTTCGGCCCCGTTGTTATCAAAAATTACGCAGTCACTGTGGCCTGCCCCCGTGTTACACCCCAAATAGTCAGAAGCAGAACTAACATCCGCAGTATTGACAACAAATGTATAACAAGTACCTTCATAGCCTGCCGCAGGAGGATCGCCTATATCACTGTGGCAAGCATCCCAACGCGTTTGATGGGTGGACCAACAATAAGAAGCTTTACCCGTTGGTTGCGTTTGCCCGGTAGAAGCTATACAAAACCCCGCATCCCCAACAGTACAAGAAGCTGCCCTTCCTGAAGAAAATGTCCCCGTGGCTTTTTTACCGTCCCACACGACAGCAATACCCGTTGGGAGCAATGGGTTCGGAACTATCCACTTGTTGTCTGCGCTTACATAATAAGCGTAAAAATACTCTTGCGTTACAGTCGGCATAGCGCCGTCACATACCCAGTGTGCCCCTAAACATTCGGCCGCACGCGGATTAGAAGTGCCGGTTTCATCTTGCCCGGCATTGGAACAATGGTACGAACCACAGGTATACTCTCTATAATTCTCCGGATTGGCAGACGGGTATACATCTATAGAACGAACCGAGGGAGCTGTATCCGCATTTTTAATATTTTGGCCGTTGTAGTATTTTACGACATCAAAGGTAACTCTTTGTAACGGGAACGCAACAGAGTAGGTAGATTGCCCCACCGGTAAGTTACTACACGCCACTTGGGTGCACAACGCTAAACAATGGTTGGGGTATTCGTCTTCGCTAGTAGGAATGGGATAAGGTTGGTCATACTCAATTAAAGCGGAACTGACCCACGGGTCATTGGTGGTACGGTTACTATCAGGATTATATATATTGTTTGAGGAAACAATATAACTTACATTACTCGTATGAGAGCCAGGGTTTGCATTGGGTCCCTCGTCTGTATTGCAGTTCGTAGAGCCGCCATACCACACACTGGTTGCCACGGTGTTTACGGTTTGAGCACCAACCGGCGTAACGGCTAACATTAAAAATAACGCTGTAAAAGCGGGTGTGAACGTCTTAAAAAGCGTGTAAAAAAACGACTGAAGTTTTCTCATGTACACTATGTCCCCTACGTAAGTTCCCTATATAGTTAAGTAATAAATAATCTGTACGCACCGTTATAAACAATGCATAGCGGCCCGCCTTAATATGCGGGTACAACTACACCTTTAAATTTTCGCAACTTTTGAGGTAATTGTCAACTGTTTTTTTAGGAAGAAAAGGGGAAGGTAAATGAAACTTATTTTTGTCTAAAGAAAACCTTGCGCTAAGCGCGGGATTTAGGGAAGGTTTGACCGATACCCAGGTTGTTAAAAGTAGTTTTGTGAAGGAATTACACGGATTGTCCTTCCCGAAGGATGTAACCCAAAATCCCCGCCGCTTTGTTTTTTAGTAAGGTAGAGATCCCCGATAGAAACCCTCGGGGATGACGCTTGGTTTTAGACACGGAGCCCCAAAAACACTCGGGGATGACCTGTAATTTTAACAATGGCGGGTTGCGTGTGGCAGGCAGTTAAGAAGGTCTTTTAGCCCTAGGCTAGTAGACAAGGGTTTTACCCGTACCGATAAAAACCCTCAAGGCGTTGGCTGGGTTACTCTTTGCTGTAGCCTTGGACTTGGTCTGCCACTTCGCGATAAACGGCAAAGTGCCCACGGCCGTGTTGCTTGACTACGTAGAGGGCTTTGTCTGCCTTTTCTAACAGTTCATCTGCGGTAGCGGCATCTGCCGGATAGGTGGCAATCCCTTGGCTAATACTAACGTGCACTTCTTCCCCCCCGGTGTACTTGGTGGGAAGCACCACGGCCGTGATGCGTTCATGCAAGCGTTTGGCAATAATTTTGGCTTCTTCGCTATTGGTGTTAGGGAGCATGATGACCATTTCATCCCCCCCAAAACGGCACGGTACATCCGTTTGGCGCAAACTGGTACGCACAATACGGCTGACTTCTTGCAGGACCCAATCCCCAATTTGGTGGCCGTAAGAATCGTTAATTTGTTTGAAAAAATCCAAATCTACAATCATTAAAGATAACGTGAGCCCAAAGCGTTTGGCACGGTACATTTCTTCGGCCAGTTTTTCGTTAAAATAGCGACGAACGGGCAGGCGGGTCAGCTCGTCATAATTGGAAAGCTCTTGCACGCGCTCAAACAGGCGGGCATTATCTATAGATAAAGCCATTTGGGAAGCAAATTGCTGCAGGGAAATAAAATCCAAATATCCGATAGGCCGCCGGGAAAGCACGTTATCAAATGCCAAAAAACCTACTTTATTACGCTGTACTTTAAGCGGAATGTAAATAACACTGCGGGTGGAACGGTATGTGGCGGCGGAGTCAAAAACTTCTTTAAGAATCCCTTGTTCCTGTTCGGAAACTTGGGTGGCGTCTTGATGGGAAACTTGGCCGGAAATATCCACCCCCAGCACACTTTTAATGCGCCGGCCGTAAGCGTCGGTTAAGTATAGGCGCACGCGGTCAAAACGGAAATACTTTTGCACCCCTTGCAAAATAAGCTCTAAGCCGTCGGTCAAGCGCAAGGACGAGGCAAAC
>JAZLAA010000169.1:0-4391 GCA_045612945.1 Elusimicrobiaceae bacterium | reverse complement strand
GCAGGACCCCCGGGTTTAAACCGGCTGCTCCTTGTTGCACTACTAGGAACCCAGTTCAATCGTCCAGCGGGAATCCCCGCCCGCAATAGTTTCACAGGTTTGTTTACCGTTATCGGTAGTGTTATGGTAACCGCAATGATAACTTTTTTGACCGGTGGTATTATCATAAGTTATACTTGCCGCAAATCCTCCGAATGTTTTTTCTCCAAAGTAGCCGGCACTAGTACCATACCGTATACCCCATTTATTTGGCTCTAACCACACAGTCATCACGCCAAGGTCCACTTTATCACACGCAGCCATATCTATATCTAAATTGTTCAAAATATCGGAGGTGTGAGAAGAAGGAAATCCCCTTTGTAAAACATACAACTCCACAGCCTTTTCAGCTGCATTCAGGCAAGTGTGCATTTCCGTTAAACGAGATTTGAGCACCGCTTTTTGGTATTGCGGTACCGCCACCGCGGCCAAAATACCAATTATTAACACCACTACCAAGAGTTCAATCAGCGTGAACCCGTTTACCACATTTTTGTTGTTCATGTTAGTTCTCCTTTTTAATTTCAATTTGCCTACATAGAGAACCATAGAAAAACGGCCACCATGCCGGGCTTCCAGGAAGAGAGTCCAACATAACAGCCGTAGCTTGCCACCCAAACGGGTGGCAAACATTCGGCACAAACAGGGCTATAGTCCCCGTTTGTGCCTAAGCGGCTATTTTTGACTTCCTGGAGTGCCAAGGGCACCTCCCGTATTCCACATACGGCTCAAAAATAGGTCAAATTGTTAACTACATCCATATTGTAGCATAAATGCACTCTTATTTTATGCTACAATAAAACCATGACCACATCTACTGTTTCCGCTACCAAAAACACCGCCATTATTTTGGGCGCTACCGGCAATTTGACCTTCGCCTTAGGCGTGGTGCTTAAAGGCCTTGTAAAGTACAATCAATCCCTCCTAAGAGAGTCAGACATTTTTATCTATTACCAAAACATGAGTGAGCCAGAGCGTAACGCCCTGGCTGCCATTACCCCTTGCCAATTTATTGCCTACAAATTCCCGCACATGCAAAATATGCGCGAGAATGTACTGCGTGACTATGGGGAAATGACCTTTGTGCGTTATGAGTGTTTCCGCTACCTTAAAAAATATCAGTACGTGCTATGGCTGGATGCGGACATCCTTATTCAGGGCGATATTTCCGGTATGCGTCAACAAATTCCGCATGGGATTGGGTTTCGCCGCGAGTATTATGATGAACGCGTGCGCGTGAATTTCACCGCGGACATCCCCGGCTTTGATATGCAGGCCCCACACTTTAACGCGGGCATTATGGCCCTGAGCCAAGCCCTTACGCAAGACAAAGATGAACTTTCAAACTGGTGCTATAACAAAACGGCCGAAATTAGTTCGTCGTTGATATTTCCGGACCAAGGGGTACTTTTGTTATTGTGCCAGCAGTTTAAGCTGACCATTGATACGTTACCCGAAGTATACAACACTGAAGCCCAGCGCAACCGCTTTGCGCTAATGCGCGCATACATTGTGCATGCCATCGGCCACCGTAAATTTTGGAAATACTATTATTTTGATTTGTGGTACCGTTTCTATAAAGAATGGGTACTGCAAACAGGATTGGCGTGCCAAAACAATTTCCCCGTTTTTAAGAAACTGGGGTTACTTAAATACCCCCTGTTTCAAGTGGCCCCCAATCCGGCCAAATATCCGGGCAAATTTATAACGTATTTAGTGCGTTGGTTGTTTAAGTGCCGGGCTTGATTTTTGAGCAAAAACCTGTAAAGTATAAGGGAGGAGTAAAAAGTACTGCGTTAATGCGCAAAAAGACAATTTGAAACTGTTTTTGGAGCCGTATTTATACGGCAAGCTTTTAGGAAACTAAAGGCACACAGAAAGCCAAAAACAGCCGCTTAAACGCAATACGAACGGACTAATTACCCGGGCGTATTGCGTTGAATGTTTGCCGTTTGCAAAAACGGCAGATTACGGCTGTTTTCGTTTGGGTTATTTCTGTGGCTCAGCGGGAAAAGCCGTTTTTAATGGTTTTTCCGCTAAGCCTAACATACAAAGAGGAAAAACCAATGAAAAACAAACACACCCGGCGGGGTTTCACGCTCATAGAGTTGTTAGTCGTAGTGCTCATCATCGGCATTTTGGCCGCGGTGGCACTGCCGCAGTACAATAAGGCGGTGGAAAAAAGCCGTATTGCCGAAATGCAAACCATTTTGGCCGACTTAGAAAAAGCGGCTGAAATGCACCGCATTACTAAGGGGATAGATGATGAGTTTAACCCACTTACAGACGGGGACATAGACTATTCATCCCAATTTTCCTATGACGAAGGCAAGGAAATGTGGTGCAACCAACGTAAAATTTGCGTGTTTGCTTACAATAGAAACGTCTATGTTCGCAACTACCGGGGTGGGGAAGAATATGATTACTACCAACTACAATCCGATTGGGCAGACACCGAAAACAAATGGAAACGCAAATATGCTTCTTGCGGCGTAGATATAAACAGCTATGGTTTAGAAAATCTTGGATACGAACGACTGGATTGTTAACCACCCGGGCCCGCTTACGCGGGCCTTTTTATACGCCTTTTTTGGGGCATAACTTATTAAGTGTACACTCTGCGCAACGCGGCCTACGGGCCGGGCAAATGCTGCGCCCGTGCAAAATAAGGGCAATGGCAAGCCAGCCCCAATACCTATAGGGGATAATTTTTGTTAAATCTTTTTCTATTTTTACGGGGTCTGTATTTTTAGTAAGCCCCAGGCGAAACGCCAAACGTTTAACGTGCGTATCTACCACAATGCCTGCCGGTTTTTTAAAATAATCGCCCAGCATTACGTTGGCCGTTTTGCGGGCTACGCCACGAAGGGTTAAAAGGTCATCCATATTTTGCGGCACCTCGCCGCCATAAACGGCACAAATGCGCTTAGACATTTCAATCAAACTAAGGGCTTTGCTGTGATAAAACCCGGCTGAGTGGATAATATTTTCCACCTCTTTTATATTGGCGGCCGCCAGGTCATATACCGTAGGGTACTTTTTAAATAAGTGCGGGGTAATGAGATTCACGCGTGCATCCGTACACTGGGCCGATAAAATGACCGCACAAAGTAATTCCCACGCGCTTTGGTGGTGCAAGGGAATGATGTGTTTAGGGTATAATTTTTTGAGTGCTTTTAAGAGTGGTAACACGTCTTTAGCGGGCATAAAGTTTCCCCCACCCGTACGCTCCGATTAAAAACGCCAAGTTCACTAAAATAATGGCTGCTCCGGAAGGGATATCTAGCACGAATGAAAAATACATTCCCCCCCACACACTAAGCACCCCAAAACAAACCGCCCACCCCAACACTTGTTTAAAGGTGCGGGCCAATAACAGCGCGGCTACCGGCGGAATGATGAGCAAGGCCGAAATGAGGAAAATCCCTACTACTTTAAAAGCTAACACCACCGCTACCGAAGTAATCAACACCAGTACAGTATTTACCGTCTGCACGGCTACCCCGCGCGTGTGGGCGAATGGTCCGTCAAAACAAGCAGATACCAACGCCCGGTAAAACCGTTTAAGCCCTAACAGCACCGCCCCCAGCAACAAGCCACATAGCACTACTTCTGCTGTAGAAACCGTTAAGATACTGCCAAAGAGGTAGCCCAATAAATCGGTATTAAAGCCGCCTGCCAGCGCCGTAAGTAATAAACCAACCGACAAACCCGCCGCACTGACAATACCAATAGCCGCGTCGCCGTAAATTCTAAATTTTTCGGTAATTTTTAAAATCCCTAAACTAGCTGCCATCACAACCGGGACGGACACAAATACCGGGCTTGTGGACGTTAACAGTGCGCACGCTACCCCTGTTAAACAGACGTGGCTCATCCCGTCGCCAATTAAAGAGAGCCTTTTAAGCACCAAAAATACCCCCAACAGCGCACAAGCCGCGGCCACCAAGGTGCCAGCCACCAGCCCACGCTGTACAAACGAGTAGCTTAAAAACTCAAGCATCTTTTCCTCCCGTGTGTGCGTGGCCGCACTGCGTGCAACTTTCCCCCAGCGGGCAATGGCCATGGTGGTTGTGCAAATGGTCAATGGTATGCTGGGCAAACGGCCCCAGGTGTTTGGCTACGGCCGCACTGTGGCAAAATGCTTCCTTAGTGCCAAAAAATACCACCGTTTTATCCACATACATAAATTTAGAAATATGTTTGCCCACTTCCCCGGTATCATGCGTAATGAGCACAATGGTTACACCGTACTTTTGGTTTAATTCGCCCAAGAGCTCAAAAAACATCTCGCGGCTTTGGGCATCTAACGCGGTGGAAGGTTCGTCTAGAATAAGAAGCTCGGGCTTACT
>JAZLAA010000168.1:0-18482 GCA_045612945.1 Elusimicrobiaceae bacterium | reverse complement strand
CAAACCCCGGTGGTAGCCGCGCGGGAACTATCTAAAGTGTATGAGGAATACCTGCAAGGTACCGCCCAAGAACTGGCCCAACAGCTAGGCAAAAAGGCAAAAATTCAGGGAGAATTTGTACTCCTGATTAACTGTTTTGATAGCACGCAACCCGATGAACACACAGATTTTTAACATTCACGCGCTTACTCCTGCCCAAACCTATGCGCTGGCCAAAGCATTGGAAAACGGTACCGTGGCCGTTTTTGCAACCGATACGGTTTATGGTTTAGGAACTGGCGCGCAAGATGAGCTGGCCGTACAAAAAATCTATACGCTTAAAAACCGCCCCACCACCCAGCCACTACAACTTTTAGTAGCCGGGCTGGAAGAAGCCCAACAGGTAGCAGTTTTTCCGCACGGGGCCAAACGGGTGGCGCAACTATACTGGCCAGGCGGGCTAACCCTAATTTTGCCGCCTACTCCCGCCGGGCGCAGCTTGTTGCGGGGTAGCACGGGGCTGGGGCTTCGCGTACCGGCCTTCGGCCCACTTCGGCAGATTTTGGCCCTGATGAATATACCGCTGGCCTGCACCAGTGCCAACGCGCACAACCAGCCGGTACTCACGCACGAAGACGAGGTAGTGCGCGCCTTCAATACCCGCGTGGATTATATTTTACTGGGAGGTACGCTAAGCCCTACCGCTTCCAGCGTATTAGACGGCACAGTTACCCCGCCTAAGATACTGCGTGAAGGCAGTATTGCGGCGCAAGATTTATTAAAAACATGGCGGAATATACCCCGCTAGGAGGCTTATGTCCACTTACCAAATTTTTCTTTCCTACTCGCTGCTCATTGTGGCAGGTATTTCACTACTGACATACTGGATTACGCGCAAATTTGTACTGCGTAAAATGAACCGTACCATTATGAAGGCCGAGCACAATTACCAACAACAAATTGCCAACCTGCAAATGCAACTTTCGGGTAAAGTAAATATGCTGGAAGGCATGGTAGAAAAGTTGCGTCTTTCCAACCATGAACTTAACCGCCTCAACGAAATCCGCGCTAAATTTATGTCCATCGTTGCGCACGATTTGCGCCAACCGCTTTCCTCCATTCAGGGGTTTACCTCTGTGCTTATGATGGACCGCTCTTCTGCTACTACCGCTAGTAGCGTATCTGCCAATAGTGACCAAATTGCTTTGAATAACATCTTAAAAGCAACGGATAATATGAACATGCTCATGACCGATTTAATTGACATTTCGCGTATTGAATCGGGCCAGTTTAAAATGGACAAACAACCCTTTAACTTTAACGCCGTACTTAACGATGTAGTTACTTTACAGAATGTAAACGCGCAAAAGAAAGGAATTTTCTTGCAAAAGTACGAATATCCCGAAGAAGTAACCGTCGTAGCAGACCGGTTTCGCATTTCGCAAGTAATCAATAATTTAATGGGTAATGCCATTAAATTTGCCCCCCAAGGTGGGCGTGTAGAAGCCCGTTTTTATGTAGAAAACGGCTATCTGGTATTTAAACTTGCAGACAACGGCCCCGGCGTACTGCATAGCGAAAAAGACAAAATTTTTCAAAAATTTCACCAAACCGGCATGGATCGCAATGCCAAGAAACAAGGCTGGGGATTGGGGTTATCTATCGCGCAAGAAATTGTGCAAGCCCATGGAGGCGAGATCGGGGTAGAAAGTGCTGGCTTAGGGCAGGGAGCCACCTTCTGGTTCACATTACCGCAACAAGCACCCAGCACGGCCAAACCCACCGCTTAAAAACATGCTTAACCAACTGCACACCCTTACCTACTTTAAACTGTGGGACTGGATTGTTTTTAGCCTGGTGCTTTTTACCAGTGCCGCGGCAGCAATTTATGGGTCGTGGAGGCTGAAAAAACACAAAGACAAACCTTCCACGCTAGATTACCTGCTCATGGGCCGCCAACTTACGCTTCCATTATTTGTGGCCACCATGGTAGCCACATGGTACGGGGGCATTTTAGCTATCAATGAAATTACCTTTAGGGACGGCATTTTTAATTTTATTACCCAAGGTTTGTTTTGGTATGCGGCGTATTTGGCTTTTGCGTTTTTTATTGCCCAACGCCTGGCACGTTACGCTTCGTTTACCCTTCCGGATTTAACCAACCAACTCTTTGGGCCCGGCGCCGCCAAAACCACGGCCCTACTTGTGTTTTGCTACATTACCCCGGTAGTGTATGTGCTTTCTTTAGGGGTGTTTTTAAATATGATGCTGGGCATTAGCACATTCTGGGGCATGGTACTGGGGACGGCATTTGTGTGTTTGTACAGTGCGTGGGGCGGCTTGCGCTCGGTGGTATTTTCGGACTTGGTCCAATTTTTCGTCATGTGCAGTGCCGTTCTTTTGGTGGTAGTGTTTTCTGCCGCTACATTTGGGGGGCTTAGTTTTTTGAAAGCCCATTTGCCCGCTACCCACTTTACCCCCACCGGCAATAACACCTGGCTAGAGATGTTTGTATGGGGATTTATTGCGCTCTCTACGTTAATAGACCCCAGTTTTTATCAACGATGTTTCGCGGCCAAATCCCCCTCGGTAGTCAAAAAAGGGATTTTAATTTCCACCGCTATTTGGTTTTGTTTTGATTTTTGTACCACTGCGGGCTCGCTCTATGCGCGTGCGTTACTGCCGCAGGCAGACCCGCAACAAGCCTATTTCTTTTATTCCATCCAACTCTTACCGGTAGGGTTGCGTGGTTTTTTTGCCGCCGGAATTTTATCTATCATCCTGTCCACGCTTAATTCGTTTTTGTTTATTGCTTCTAATACGCTAAGCTTTGACTTACTGCGCAACCGATTTAAAAATATCGTTTTGTCTAACCGGATTTCCATTTTTGCCGTGGGAGCGTTTGCGGTAGGAGTGGCGTGGATTTCTAACGGCAGTTTTAAAGATATTTGGCAAGTGTTGGGGTCTTACTTTTCCGCGTGTCTGCTGGTCCCTATCTTACTAAGCTATGTTTCCCCCAACCGCATTAGCGACCGCTTATTCGTCTTGTCCGTTTTGGCCAGTGCCAACACCATGACCGGGTGGTACCTTGCCCGGCAAACGCTAAACTTGTGGCCCTTGCCGCCGTTTTATGTAGGCCTGGTTACCAGTGCCTTTATTTTATTTACCTGGAGGAAACCCAAATATGCCAACCTCTCCGCTGTTACTGATTGGTAATGGTGAGCCCGTTTCCCCCCGCTTGTTACGCAAGCTGGCCGCACAGGCAGACTATGTATTGGCCGCAGACGGCGGGGCAGATAAAGCCCTACAAGCCCGCATAACGCCCGACGCTATTATGGGGGATTTGGACTCAGTTTCCTCCCGCACCCGCCAACACTTTTTGAGCCGCATTGTACACGTGCCCACCCAAGAAAATACCGATTTGGAAAAAGCCCTCCTTTGGGCCTGCCGCCACCGTTTTACAAACGTAACCTTAGCCGGATTTTTGGGAGGCCGGTGGGATTTTTCTATCGGTAATTTACTGGTGCTGGCCCGCTACGCTCACAAGCTGGATATGACCCTGGTCACAGACACGTGGGAAATTTACCCGCTGGTACGCGGGCGGCGTTTTGCGGGGCGCGCGGGCCAACGCGTAAGCATCCTCCCGCTGACACGCTGCAGCGGGGTCAGTGTAACGGGGCTTAAATATCCGCTTAAAAATGCTTCTTTAATGCCGGGCACTACCCGCACACTTAGTAACCAAACCACGGCCACGCACTTTAGCATACGCTTTAGCCGCGGCAAAATGTTGGTTTGTGTGGAAAAATAATTTCAAAAAATCACCTGGATAAACCACCGTTTTTTTATTATACTATAGGTACAATTTAATCTGTTTTTGGAACCGTATGCGGAATATGGAGTACTTTTGGAAACAAAAGTTCTAGCGATCTCCAAAAACAGCCGATTTTAGGCGCAGCTTAAACGGACTAATTACCCGTTTGGGCTGTGCCGAGTGTTTGCCGTTCCGGGTTATACCGGGCGGCAAGCCGCGGCTGTTTTGTTTGGGTACTGATCGCTAGGCCTGGGCATTATAGCCGTTTCTGTGTGGGTTTCATAAACAGCTAAATTGAGTTAAAAATAGGAGGTTGTTTATGAAACAACAACGTACCCGGCGGGGTTTCACGCTCATAGAGTTGTTAGTAGTAGTGTTAATTGTTGGTATTTTGGCGGCCGTAGCCGTGCCGCAATACCAAAAGGCAGTTATGAAAGCACGCATTACAGAAATTGAAACTGTCCTTAACTCCACGAAAAAGGCCATAGATGTGTATAGATTAGCAAATGGAATTTCGGCAAATATGTCATTAAACAACTTAGACATTGATTTCCAAAGTTTTTGGGAAAATTGCTCTAACTCAAATCCCATGAATCCACATTGTACTTCCAAAAATGGCTTGTGGGAGTTGGTAACCCTTTCCCCCAACTCTATACAAGTATATAGTCGGGGCATTTTGGAAGGAGCCGATATACGTTGGAGCGGTGGCGAGAAAGCATGTTACTGGACTAGCGATAACGGCAAAACAGTGTGTGATATCTTGGCCCAGCAGGACCCCAATTACACGGTCTTTGCCTACTCTTAATTCAGCCCTATCATACCACCCCCCGGTTTAAACCCGGGGGATTATTATTTCCATTTTTTGAGTTCTTTTTTGGCAACTTTCCAGCCGCCGTCTGCGGCTAGTTGTAAGTAGCGGCGGGCCAGCTCAGTTTGACCCAAAGCCTTATAAATCATCCCCGCGTGGTAAGCCATTTCCGGTTGGGAATGTAGCGTGCGGGATGAAATAGCACGCAGCAAATCCGCCGCTTGTTCAAATTTACCCTGTTGGTAAAAAATCCACACCTGCGTATCTATAAAAGACTCATCCCCCGGCATCACGGCCAACGCCCGTGCGGCATATCCGGCCGCCTCATCCAAGCGTTCCCTGCGTAACGCCAGCGAATACGCATACAAATTAAGGGCCGGCGCATGACGCGGATTTTGCTCTAATAAAATATGCAGTTGCTCTTCCATAGCTGCATACTTGCCTTGCCCTTCCAACGCAAACGCATACTGCAAGCGCACATCTGCATTATCCGGCAACTGCTCCACCAGGGGGGCTAACACCCGGGCAGACACTTTGTATTTATCTTGCTCATACAAGGCAACCGCATACAAATACGCCACTTCATTATTTTGTGAAAACTGCTTATACGCTTGGGAAATAGTTTTAAAACTTTCCTGTGGCTGATTGGCTTTTCGTTGGTAGTAACTTACTTGCACTTGTTTGGCGGCAGAATCTTGATAATCGGCCGTCTCTCTTAAATAGTTAGCCGCCTCCGGGTAAGCCCCGCGCGCTTCTGCAAGCAACGCCAAAAAATATCCGGCGGGTATATTAGACGGATCCAAGGCCTTGGCACGCTTAAAGTACGTTTCCGCTTTGGGTAAATCCTGCACCAACACATAAACCGACCCCATTTGCGCCAGCATCACCGGATTTTGGTAACCTTGGTTATCCAGTTCTTCCAGCTCGTGCAACATCAAAAAATACTGGTTGGTTTTTTCATACACCCCGGCACGTAGTAACCGCGGTTGGGGGGCCGTGGGATCTAATTGTATAGCTTGGTTTAAGGCGTCTAACGCTTGGGGGTATTTTTGATGATACAAATACACGCGGCCCATTTCAGTATAAATTTCGGGAGCAAAACCGGGGCGGCTTTGGGCCAAATCCTGCAACGCTTGGGCGGCTTTATCCGCATCCACGGAAGCCAGGAGCGTAATATAAACATATAAAATGCGCTCGTCATCCGGGTCCAGCGCAACGGCTTTTTCGTAGGATTCTACTGCTTCTGTGAGCTTATTTTTGCGGGCTTGATACGCCCCGTACACGGCCCAGGCCTCCGGATCGTCTTGAGCATCCTCTATGAAATCAGCGTACAGGTCGGCCAGCTCTATTACATCCACCGCCAATGCCTCGGCCACCAGCTGTTGCTTGATATAGGCTGAATGGGGCTCTTGTTGTAACACTTGGCGAAGTAGCGCAAAACGCTCCGGGCGGGCCGTACGCTGGGCATAGGCCGCTTGCAAAAATAAATAATCCTGTTTGGCTTGCGCGCGAGCCGCTGGGCTTAGGGGTAAAGCCGTTGCCAAGGAGGCCAATGCCAGCAAATAAAGCGCAAGCATTTTTTTCATAACGTTTTCCCCATAATCAGCGCATCCGTTCCGTCTGCATAAAACCGGGGCCGTTGGCCACATACTTCAAAACCTGCTTTTTGGTATAACCCCCGCGCGGGTAAGTTATCTACGCGTACTTCCAAGGTAACGCGCCCCCCGCCGGTTGCTTGTAAGTCGGCCAATGCACACGTTAATAGTTGCGTAGCTATCCCCTGGCGAGAAAACCCCGGCAGCACCGCCACATTTAAAATTTCAAAACTGCCCGCTACGCCCCGCACCCCTAAAAAGCCAACCAATCGTCCTTGTGCCACAGCTACCCACACCCGGGCAGCCGGCTGCGCCAGTTCCTCTTGCCACTGGGGCATACTCCAATGAGCACTTTCCCGGCGGGAACTGTCTACCTCGGCCAAACAAGCTGCTTCGTGCGGTTGCGCTAAACGGATATTCATTGGGGGTTCGCCTGTTCAAACCGAGCCGGTTTTAAATATAAGGGCTCTAGGGCGTTAGCTTGCCACTTATCTTGCTGGGCCAAGCGGCACAGCGTTTGGGGGCGCACCCGACAATCTTTATAAGCGGCCAGCGGGTAAGCGGTGCCTAGTAATCCGTCCAACGGGGCACCTTCTTTATCCGTGCCAGCTACAAACAGCGGCCCCTCGTATTGTGCCAAGCGGGCCAGCAATTCGCTACGTGTAAGCCACTGAGGGCCTGCTTGTTGGTCATCAAAAATTTGTAAAAAATACTCCTCCCGAAAAGCGTGCAACACCACCGCTAACGCGCCGCTTGGATGTTGACGTTGCCACGTTTTAAACGCGCGGGAAGCTAACACTTGTTCGCGCACCACTTCAAACACGGTGGCCCCCAACACACGGGTGTGGTTTAAAAACTCCAGCATAGAGGCCAGCGTAAGCGCAATCCGAATCCCGGTAAACCGCCCCGGGCCGCGCACAATAAATATACGTTCTACGTGCGTGAGTTGTACCCCTGCTTTAGCTTGTAAACGCTGGAGTAATGGAAACAGGATTTTTTCTTGCTTAATCCCTTTACGCCGGGCCGCAAAAACCCGGCCGTTATGTGCTAACGCCAATAAAAGCGGGGAAGACGAACTATCTATTACAAGGGTGCAACGGTTTGGCATAAGCCCTCCAATAACTTGTCTGACACCGGGCCAAAAGAAGCCAACTCCAACGTGCGTTCATCCCCTTCGTGTAACTTAAAATTCAGTTCCAGTCGGTCCGGCGGGAACATACGGGCAATCGGGTCGGGCCATTCAGCCAAAATAATGGCTTTGTCGTCCTCTAACATTTCTTCAAACCCCAAGTTAAATACTTCCCCTTCTTCCAGGCGAAATAAGTCTATATGAAACAACCGGGTGTGCTTATTCTTATACTCTTTAAGCAAACTAAAACTGGCACTAGTGGGCGAGCTTTTAAGCCCCAACGCCGCGGCAATTCCCTTTACAAATACGGTTTTTCCCGCACCAATGGGCCCGCGCAACAGCACAATCTCCCCTCCCTTAAGTAGCACGGCCAAGCGGGAGGCCAACTCAAGGGTCTGTGCGGCAGAATTACTTTGGATATCACATTTTTTCATGGGGCCATTAGCGGACGGTTTTAATACACACGTCCCGTCCGTCCTCCAGGGTTTGGTGGTCTTGGTTCGTAGGGTCTAGCCATTCTTTTCCGTCCACCACAAACACATACTTATACTCCCCGCTGGCTAACGCCACCGAGGTTTCAAAATATCCTTTTTTGTACGGCGTTAAAAACACTGGGTCTTTTCCCCAACGGTTAAAATCCCCCCGCAGCTCCACTTGCGTAGCCCCGGGAGCAGTAAGATAAAATTTGCGGTATTTAATTTCCGTATCGTAGGCAAGCGGTACAGCAGCCAAGCTTTTTACATCCTCTTTGTTCAAAATGGGTTGCGCACAGGCATGCTCGATGGTACCTGCCGCATACACGTAATAATCCTCCGCCGCGGCAAAAAACAATAAAATTCCCCCCATCAATAAACTCAAAAACAAACCAAAACGCAGGGACGGAAACTTAGTTGTTTTCATCTAAAAAACTCCGCACATACAGTTGAGCCCCATACTCGTTGGCCAACGCGGCCAAGGCGGCCGTATCGGCCCCAGTATTTTCCACACAGCTTAACACCACCTGTTCAAACCCGGCCTGCACACATTCCTGCAAAAAAGCCAGCACATCCGGGTAAGCGTTTTGATATTCTGGCTCCGGGCGTACCAAACGTAGCCAAAGTGCCTCGTTAGGGGCGTTTACACTCACATTCACGCGGTCTATTACGCGGCGCAAGAGCGGTACAATGGGTTTATGGTTAATGCGCGCCCCCAACCCGTTGGTGTTTAGGCGTATTTTAAACGGCGGAAACTTAGCCTGTGCCTGCCAGCCTTTCAAAGTTTGTGCAACAAAAAGGAGTACATCCAGGCGCATGGTCGGTTCGCCATATCCGCAAAAAACCACTTCTTCAAAAGGGGCTTTAGGCAGTTCTTCTTCTAAGGCACGCAAAATATCCTGCGCAGCAGGCTCCGCCCCCTGTAGATTTAAGTTATTACCATGGAAATCCATCTTCCACTTCGTTTTAATACAAAACGTACACAAATTGGGACAGCGGTTGGTGATGTTTAAATACACATTGTTACCAAAACGGTATACGATTTTAGGGGGCGTAACAGTCATGACAAACTCCTTTGATTTATTATACTAATTTACGCACTCCCAAGACCCAATTTAAATTAGGTCCTAAGGCCCTGGCCCTGCAACCTAAAGGATTTGTAACATAAAATGAAGGAAATATGCGCAAAATCGGATGGATTTTTTTAATTATCTGGCTGGGAAATGTGCCTTTACATGCCGAAGGCATGTTATTACGCAGTTTTTTTTCACATGGGAAACAAGCCGCCGGAGCCTCTTCCCGCCTGCAACGCATGAATATCTCTTACCAGCTGGAACAGCGGGTAGCACGCACTTACCAAAAAGCACTTCAAGAACAAAAAGCGGCCTCTTTGGCCTACAAAACCATGCCGCTGGGGGAACCGGTCAATGCTATTATTCACCCTGCCGAATTAGACCCACACCTTTTATATCCCAGGCAGCTGTTTTTAACCTCCGCGGAGCAAACCGGTAACTATCTGGCTGCCCGTAATAATGTACTGGTACGCCACGAATTACGCAGAACTGAGCAGTTCCTTCAAGAGTTGAAAAATTATTTGCCGGCCTTGGAACAAGCCGCCCAACAATTGGTACAACCTGCAAACGCTGACGAATTTGCCTCTTGGGTTGTGCAACAAATTCCCGCTCAGGTACAGTATGTATTTATAGGGGAAGAACACGGTTATGAAAAAATTCGCAATCTAGTTACCGATTTACTGTTAGAATTACGCGCCACCCAACCCAACCGGCCTTTATTTATATTTACCGAATTTTTGCCTGAACACATTTCTTGGCCTTCTCAAGAGAATCTGTCTCAAATGCCGGAGCGAATTTGCCAATATTTCCCTATTTGGGATAAAATAGCAACACACCATCTTTCTGTTATCGGTTTAGAACCGGCTTATGCGCTAACGAACCAATGCCAAGCCTGCCGAGGGCATTTGCCGTTTTATCTTCAACGGCAAGATGTATGGGATACACTGGAAGGTATCCGCCTGCGCAATCAACATTGGCAAACGATATTGGCTACCTACCGGGCACAATATCCGGATGCACTGTTTATTATTTACGCAGGAGCAGACCACTGCCTGTATAACCGTCCTTTTGCGTTGCCAAATGCTTATAGCAAAGAAGACGCTTTTGTAGTAACGTTGCACCCGGCTTCCAAGCCAAAATACCTACAAAAAGGTTTTTTTCATGTTCCGCTAAAAAAACATGTACCCGCCTCCGGCCCGTTAGAAAATTTAATCCGCCAACCCGGTAAATTTCCGCAACCGGCTTTAAAGTGGGATGATGCACAATTGGCACGTATTTCCGGTTTTGATATTCGGTTAAAAGTACCCGTTACCGAAGATATTGTCCCATAATTGCGGTTACTTCTTAAAAAATCTGTAACATACAGTCTAGCCAGATATCTCTAAAAAATAATAAAATATGTGTATATGGAAGGGTGGCCGAGTGGTTTAAGGCGTCAGTCTTGAAAACTGATGTAGGGGCAACTCTACCGAGGGTTCGAATCCCTCCCCTTCCGTATTTTAGTTTTGAGTTTATAGCATAAATCCCCGTTTGGATTAAGTCCCGACGGGGATTTTTTATGAACGACTTTCAGCATGCGGTTTTTGGCTGATTTTTGGGAATTATGGCCAATCTTTTGTTTTTATGCTGACACCACGAGGTAGGAAGTCGCGCACTTGAGATTATTTGTGAAAAATGTGGCCTAATGGTCAAAAATGTTTTACAATAACAATATATAGATTTTAGGAGAAATATTATGCGTAAATTTACACCAATTTTTGTCATATTTACTGTGGGTTGTTTGGTGAGTGCTTGCTCGGAAAAAACAAATCAACAAGAAGGTTTTCAACAAAAAAATAGTAAACACTCAATTACTACTTCTAGTAATATTGACATACCTGAGATGTATATACAATTACAGAAAGCTTCTGCCACGGGAAATTTAGAAAAAGTACGAACCCTTATAAAACAGGGAGCAAAAGTAAACGTGTTGTTGATGTTAGACCCAGCTAAAATGACTGTTGAATACGAAGAGACGCCATTAACACTGGCCAGTGGAAAGGGATATCTGGATATTGTGCAAGAATTACTAACCGCTGGAGCTGACGTTAATGCATCTGATAGAAATGAAGTAACAGCACTTATGCCCGCAAGTTCCTATGGACATTTAGAAGTAGTAAAGGCATTGTTACAGGCCGGTGCCAATGCTAATGCAACAGGCATAGATGGGTGGACGCCTATAATGTTTGCTAGTCTGGCAGGCCACACAAACATAGTAAAAGTCTTATTGTCTGCTGGTGCAGATGTCAATGCAAGACAGAAAGATGGTGGAACAGCTTTAATGATGGCTAGTCAAAACGGATATAGCGATATTGTTGAAATTTTACTGTCTGCTGGCGCAAATCCCAATGTAAAAGCTAGCGATGGTGACACTGCACTCAAAATTGCTCAGAAAGCAGGAAATAAAGAAATTATCCAACTTCTCAAAGCTGCCGGAGCAAAAGAATAAGCACTTTGCTACCCAAACTACACCCACCGAAAAATTTAGCCCCTTTACGGGCTTAATTTTTTGGAAGGTGGAGCCACGCAAACCGCTTTACGTGGCGTAGTAAAAACCACGATTTAAAACAAAGATTGCTTTATTTTGCAGCTAATGCCTGCAACAGGGCACGGGCCAGCTGGTCAGCGCACGAAGTTCCTTTCCCGCCGCAATCGTTACCTTTTAAGAGGGAAGCAATCTGCGCCGCATCGGCCCCTTCCACCAGCTTACCAATAGCCAGCAAGTTGCCCGGGCAACCGCCTAAGAAACGCACATTATGCACGCGCTTGTTTTCATCCAGCGCAAAAGATACTTCTTGCGAGCACACCCCGCTTACTTCAAATGTATAGGTTTTCATGGTTATACTCCTACAGATAAGTTACTATATTTTTTAATGCTTTACGCGCGGTGTGACGCTCGGCCGGCGCACAATCTGCGGCGGGATAACCCAAGGGTAAGAGCACCACGGGAACTTCATGCGCGGGCAAGTTATAAGCGCGGCTGACCTCTTGCGGGACAAAGAAATTAAGCCAACAAGTGCCTAATCCCTGCTCGGTAGCGGCTAACATAGCGTGCGTGGCGGCAATAGATACATCTTCCACCCCCGAGGCCACCTCCGGCACTTGCGGGTGGTGCCATTCTTCTTGTGTATTTTTGGTAAACATAAGCACAACGGGTGCCTCATAATGGCAAGGGGTTAATTGCCGCATTTTTTGCATCCCTTCCGGGGATTGTACCACATACACGTGAAAGGGTTGCAAATTTTTAGCGGTGGGAGCCAAACGAACGGCCTCCAACACCGCGTTTAATTTTTCGGGCTCTACGGGTTTAGCGGAAAATTTCCGCACCGAATAGCGTTCCTGGGCCAGTTTTGTAAAATTCATACACACTCCTTAAGCAAGATACCCCTATTATAGCAGTTGGCATGAAAGGGTAATCATCCATTTTTTAATTAGGCCACCCCCTAAAATGGCTAGTTGATAAGCCATCGTTTTTTATGTGAACTAATTTCGCAGGTAGGTCACTCCAACAAACTGCTCGAAATCTCAAACTAATTTGTGCAAAATACAAAATGGGGGTTACTCCAGCACAAAATCTTCTTCCTCGTCGTACATGATTTCGTGTGCAGCGGGGTTTTTTGGTGCAGGTTGTTGAGAAGTAGCTTGAGATGCCGGTTGTGCTTGGGGGGCCGGAGCCGGGGGATAGAGGGCTATAATTTCATCTGCTGTTTGGGTATAGAACAGGCGGCCTGCTTTCCAGGCTTCATATAGTTCTTTTTCCGGCGAAGTAGGCAAAAACCAATCTTTCTTTTGGCTACGCTGTGCCAGCGCAAACGCGGTTAAGTGCAAGACGCCAATTTCACTGCCCAGCATATTAGGGCGTTTTTCGTAGCGGCTAACGCGGGCCAAAATTTTAATTTCATCCCCCTTTTTAAGCCCGCTCATTTGCGGGATTGGTTTGAGATATTCCACTAATAACAACTCGTACGAGTGAGCGTTTCCCTTGCCGGTAGCATAATAATAAAAGGGAATGTCTGTCTTAAGTACCAGGCGGATGAGGCGGGTGTCCTCAGTCAACCCTTTAATTTCCCCGGCAAATGAAACAACTTGGTTATAAAAATCTTGCGGGTGTTGGGCAATAGTTTTAAGTTGCTCTACACTTTGGTCTTTGTAAGGTTGTAAGCCACTGCACGCTGCCAGTAGCAGCGCCACGAAGGCCAGGAAAAACGGTTTCATAGTGGTATTATAGCTTTTTGCGTGCTTGACCGCAGCGCTAAATTTAGTTACGCTATACGTATGGCTAACACGTATGAAACAGCCCTGTTTGCAGGGGGATGTTTTTGGGGGGTGGAGCACCTCTTAAAGGATTTGCCGGGGGTGGTAGATATTGCGCCCGGCTACACGGGCGGACACGTAGAAAACCCCACCTATGAGCAAGTGTGTACCCATACTACAGGGCATGCCGAAACGGTGCGTATTGTGTTTGACCCGGCGCAAACCTCTTACGAAACCCTGGTTAAAGCATTTATGGAAATCCACGACCCTACTCAACACAACGGCCAGGGGCCGGACTTGGGGCCGCAGTACCGTTCGGAAATCTTCTACACTACACCCGCCCAGCAAGAAACGGCCCTGCGGGTGATTGACCTATTAAAACAAAAAGGGTTGGCCGTGGTAACACAAGTAACCCCCGCCGGGAAATTTTGGATTGCCGAAGCATACCACCACAAGTATTATGCGCGCAAGGGGACACAGCCTTATTGCCACCGCCGCATTAAACGGTTTTAATTTCTGCCTAATTTGGTGCAGGGCTTTGTTGCTTGGGTTAGGCGTTCTCTCTTACCTAGCGAGCGCGATGGGAATTATTTACTTTTGAGTTAAAAAATTGATAATCTTGTAGATATGACCGAAATTAAAACAGAAGGCAACTCCATTGTCTGTATTTTAAAAGGTGTTTTGGACGGTACTCAATCCATTGCCCTTTCGTTTACTGAACCAAGTAATAAAAAAATACAACTCATTGGAGAGGATATCACCTCTTGGACAACGGATTTTGTAGTTGAACTTTTTAATGTATTACGGTCGGTTCCTAAAGAGAATATTACTTATTCGCACCTGCCGGAAGGTATGGAACAACTCCTCCGATTAGCGTTTCAAGTTCCCTTTAAGCGGGAGGAGGTATCTTCCCCCAAAAATTCCTTTTTAGAACGTATAGGCCAATGGGGAATTTCTTTTTTTGATTGTACCCGAAAAGGGCTTCGTTTTATTCATGAATGTATAATCTCTTGGGGAAGGCAACTGACAGGAAAGGCCGTCTATCGCAGCAAAGACTTTTGGTTGATTCTATCCGATTGTGGACCTAAATCTATCTTAATTGTGTCGCTTATTAGTTTTATGGTGGGGCTTATTTTGGCTTTTGTAGGTGCCATACAACTCAAAACTTTTGGGGCACAAATTTATGTGGCTAGTTTGGTCACTATCGGAATGACACGTATTATGGGGGCGGTGATGACAGGTATTATTATGGCAGGTCGGACCGGGGCCGCATACGCCGCCACCATTGGAACCATGCAAGTCAACGAGGAATTAGATGCTTTACAGACGATGGGGATTTCTCGTACAGACTTTTTGGTGTTGCCTCGTATTAATGCGCTAATGCTTTCCATGCCTATTTTGGTTTTATTAGCTGATTTTATGGGGATATTAGGCGGATGTTTCGTGTGTGTGGCATTTTGGGATATTCCGTTAGGAGAATATATTAAATACATGATCAATTCTTTTTACATGAAACATTTTCTAGTAGGTATTTTTCACGGAATTGTTTTTGGTTATATAGTTGCTTTATGTGGATGTTATTTTGGGGTAAACTGTGGACGTAATGCAGATAGTGTAGGGGCGGCCACTACCCATGCCGTAGTATATTCTATTGTATGGATGATTGTTATGACGGGTTTGCTTACAGTACTTTTTCAAGGGTTAGGCATATGAGGCAACAAGATCCAATAATCCGTGCGGAACGTTTGAGCATTGGTTATGAAAATAAAGTAATCATGAAGGATTTATCCTTTGCTATCCATAGGGGAGATATCTTTATTATTATGGGTGGTTCCGGATGCGGGAAAAGCACCCTACTGCGCACCCTTACCGGCCTCATTCCTGCACAAGCCGGTCAAATTTGGATACGCGACATTGATTTTATAAATGCAACTCCTAAAGAAAAATTGGAAATTAGCAAACATAGCGGTATTCTGTATCAAGGAGGTGCATTATTTAGTTCCATGACATTGGCTGAAAATGTAGCACTCCCTTTGCAACAATATACCGATTATACACCCGATAAAATTAGCCAGATTGTCTCATTTAAATTGGCCCTGGTAGGGCTGGGCGGGTACGAGGGCTATTACCCTTCCGAAATCAGCGGTGGCATGCGTAAACGCGCGGGACTGGCCCGGGCATTAGCGTTGGATCCAGAAATTGTTTATTTCGATGAGCCGTCTGCCGGGTTGGACCCAATTAGTTCCAAAAATTTAGATGATTTGATATTGGAAATTAATAAAACATTAGGGACCACTATTATTGTTGTTACGCATGAACTTCCTTCTATTTTTGCAATTGGTAAAAACAGTATTTTTTTAGACAAAACGATTCGGACGATCTCAGCAAAAGGGAATCCGAAAGAACTTTTAAAAAATCCGCCTAATCAGCAGGTTTATGAATTTTTAACAAGAGGGGAAAGTTATGAAAAGAGAACCAAATAAAAAAGCCGTCGGACTTTTTTTAGTAGTCGGTTTTTCCTTATTTTTAGGACTAATCGGGCAAACGATTTTTCACAAAATACATACAGACACAAAAGATCTAGCTGTAATGTATTTTACCGAATCATTACAGGGCTTGACGGAGGGATCTCCCGTTATATTTCAGGGAGTGGAGGTTGGCAAAGTCACGCGTGTCGTACTGGTGACGAATAAAAATGATTTGAACTTTCACGTAGCTGTCTATGCCCGTTTCAAAGAAACAGATATTATCAGCGAGGGGTCTCTTTGGGAAAAATTGTGGAAAAAAGACAAGGATCTGGATTTCTTGGATCTCATGATTAAGCAAGGGCTTCGGGCGCGCCTGGCCTCCCAAAGTTATTTAACGGGGCAATTGCGGATTGACTTGGTCATGTTACCGGATACAGAAATTACCATGTTTGAGAGTCCTAAAAAGGAGAATATTCCGCAAATTCCAACTGTTTTATCCCAGAAAGAAGAACTTGTCCGTGGGCTGAATAGAATTAAAATTCAAGAAACACTTGAAAAAATTAACACAGTAGCAGAAACATTGGGTAAAGAATTGCCTGTTTTATTGCCGGTATTAACAAGCAGTGCCAAAAATTTAGATAACACATTAGCACGGGTATCTGAAAACACGGATGAAACCCTGTCTAATTTAAATGAAACGCTGCATGATGTTTCAAATGCAGCTAAATCTACTCAAAATTTGACAGATTATTTAGAACAACATCCCGAATCCCTCATTAGAGGAAAAAAAGGAGAATAATATGAAAATTATAAAAATCATTATTCCTTGTTTATTACTTAATGCGTGCATGTTTGGAACAAGTAAAAATGCCAAGTTCTATACGATGGCAGCTACTCCCGAATCGGCCATTTCTGTTGATTACAACGCTTTTGTAGGGCTGAACCGTGTTCAATTGCCAAAATACGTGGATCGGATGCAGATAATAACACAATATAACGATTCTACACAGATTAAGATATCAGAATATACCCGCTGGGTGGAATCCCCTGCTACTTTGGTAACACGCGTATTAACAGAGGATTTAAGTATTCTTCTTCCATCGGCACAAATCAAAGAAAACCGGTTTAAAAACAGATCGGCTGACTGTGTTATTACGGTGGAAATTATTGAAATGAATGCTGTACTAGGCAAAAAAGCAGAACTGATAGCTTGGTATACGGTTCAAGATGGGGCCGGGAAGGTGCAGACTTATCAAAAATTCACAAATTCTGTCGCTATCGGTAAAACCTATGATGAGTTAGCGCAGGGCTATAGCCAACTGCTAATGAAGCTGAGTCAAGAAATTGCGGCTAATTTGATTACGAAGTAGTTTTTTGGATTTTTAATCTAAACTTTGGAAGACTTTCTTTTTGTGTTTTGAAGCAGACTTTGCTTGCTAATAACCCTGTGCCCGCGCTACCGCTTGTGCCAAGGTTAGGGGTTCGCTCCTTCTTGGCGGGCGCAAAAAAAGGACCCGTCAAGGTCCTAAACACTTTTAAAATGGCGCCCTCTAGGAGCGCCGAGCTGTCGTCGAGAGCGTGTCCATTATAGTGTACCATTGTTCTTATACTCCGTTTTCTCACTCGGTATTATCATCGGTGGGTTTTGGCTAGTTCGAGTTTCACAAGTGCGTAGCAAAGATTGGCGCCTTTTGGCAATTCTGCCCCACGTGCCAAGAATACCCTACATGCGAGGAAACACCCGGTCTTTGGTCTTAAACCCCGTTTGTGGGCCGATTTCGGGGCTTGTTTAATGAAATCTCTCTTATTTGCTGTTCCACTTTGTGTACTAATAGCAGTTTTTGGAGAAAAAATTGCTATAATGAACATGCAATGAGAGTCACAAGAAATTGGAGAAATATGTATATGAAATGTAAAGTAATAATGATGGTTATTGTTTTTACAATGACAGTTTGTATGGGGTGTTCGTCTTTTGGCAAAAAATTTTCCAAAACAGGTCGTCCAACTAGTAATATGACCATTAAAGAATATAGGCAGTATGTAGTAAAGCAGGTTGTTCCTGTCTTTGCAAAATTACAGCGTGCTGTTGATGAATATGTAGCACAAAATGGTTATAAAGATGTGTTGTTTACGGGGACGGAAGCCAATGCTGATTTAAATTATGACTTAGATGGCTTTTATGATGAAGAGCGAGATTCTCACCATCGCCCTATCAACGAATCTACCTATCATTTTGACGGTTATTATTCCAACGACGGGAGATATACTACCCCTCGCAACTATAATTTAAAAGTATATTGTAATGATGATAAAGGAAAACATCCAAAACAAGATTATAAACATAGTGCTTCGCCCAATCTTTGTAGCATTGAAATGAATTTATTGGATATTGATAGTTCTATTTCTTCTACAAAATCCAGTGAGGGTTGGTCTGAAGCTGATGGAAATTTCAGCGGTCAAATTACTTGGGGAAAAAATGAACCGTGGAAATTGTTGGATATGATACCTTCCAATTTTACAGGAAAGGCAAAACCAAGTAGAATAATTTTTATAAATGAGTAATCTGTCATTTATTTATACCAAAATAAAATTAACGCCCTTTGCCCTGTGCAAGGGGCCTTTTTTATGGATATAGTGTCCACAAGTATGTAGAATGGGCATGAAAAAAGAACGCTCATCGCGTTCTAATTACTACAAATTTTACTACAGTATCTTCGAAAATGGCGCCCTCTAGGAGAATCACAATTTGCCAAAAGGCAAATTTCGCAAAATCCGGTTGCTGCACAACACACGACGGGGATTTTGCTTACCTATGCCCGCATCACGGATGCGGATAAGCAGTTCGTTCGAACC
>JAZLAA010000167.1:0-9613 GCA_045612945.1 Elusimicrobiaceae bacterium | reverse complement strand
GGGTGTAAAAACCACGGCGTTTGCTAGTGTAGTGGCCATTGTGTATAGTTATTTACACCTCAATACACGGGTGGAATTTTTAGCGCACCGCATTCCACTTACCCGCCTCTACACGGCTACTTGTACAGTAGTACTGTATGGAGTGTTTTTATTTACCAGCATATTTTTGCTGACGTGGACAGAAAAACTACCCTTTTTAAATCTACTTTTTGAGTCTGTCGCCGCACTAAGCACGGCGGGGTTTTCGTTAGAAACGACCGCCCAACTTTCAGCCCTGGGCAAACTGATTATTATTGCCACCATGCTGGTAGGGCGCATTGGGGTAGTAACATTTAGCATGGCACTGCTGGCCAGTGATGAAGATGATGAAAAACCCAAACCGGTATCGGAGGCGGATGTGGCCGTATAGAAACTATGAAATTTTATTTAATCAGTTTGGGCTGCCCTAAAAATTTAACCAACAGCGAGGAGTTGTCCGCCCGCTTACTGGCCAAAGGGCACCGTTTGGTGTTTTCTCCCGAGCAGGCCGACGAAATTATTATAAACACCTGTGGTTTTATTGCTTCGGCCGTCAAAGAAGCTAAGGCAGAAATCCGTACCGCGTTGGACCTCAAAACTAAGGGTATCGTCAAAAAAGTAGCCGTAACCGGGTGTTTGGTGGAGCGTTTTAAAGAGCAAGTAGCCCGAGAATTTCCACAATTAGACACCGTGTTTTCTATTGCCGCGCAAGATAATGTAGAAAACGTACTTAACCAACGCGGCACCGTGCTGGAACCACTCCCCCAATCGCTCTATTTACCCAAATACAAAATGAGTTTACCCGCCCCGCACACGGCCTACCTCAAGGTGGCAGACGGGTGCAACAACCGCTGTGCCTATTGTACTATTCCGTTTATCCGCGGGAACTACCGTTCTAAACCCATGGCCGATGTAGTGCGCGAAGCCAAACTGATGATTGAAAACGGCGTAAAAGAAATTTCATTAATTGCCCAAGATACCACCTCGTACGGGATAGACCTCTACGGCAAGCCGCAACTGCTGGAACTGTTGGAAAAACTGCTCAAGCTAAAGGGTTTAGGCCGCTTGCGCCTGATGTATGGCTATCCGCACCGCGTGACGCGCGAACTGGCACGTTTAATGGCCGCTACCGATAAAATTTTTCACTATATAGACATTCCCCTCCAACATATTGCAGACCCTGTGCTCAAGCGTATGAACCGCCATTGTGACGGGGCGCAAATTTGCCGCACGCTGGATATGCTTAAAACAGAAGTGCCGGATATTTCTTTGCGAACCAACTTTATTGTGGGGTTCCCCGGCGAAACGAAGAAGGATTTTAACGAACTTAAAAAATTTGTACGCACGTACGAATTTGACAATATGGGCGTATTTGAATACTTCCGCGAAAAGGGAACCGCCGCGTATGATATGAAGCAAATCCCCGCGGCCGTAAAGCACGAACGCGCCCGCGAACTGGAAGAAGTGCAAAGCCGCGTAATTGATAAACTCAACAAACGCCTTACCGATACCGTATTGGAAGCTATTGCCGACGGGGAAGATTTTGGCCGCACCTATAAAGATGCCCCCGATATTGACGGGAAAGTAACATTTACCCGCCCGGTAGCGGTGGGAAGCATTTTTAAGGCCCGCGTGCTGGCCGCGCAAGGGTATGAGCGCGTATTAGAACCACTTGCGTAAATGTAGTACAATACAATATATTTGTAAAAGGAGAAAAACGTAAAAATATATTACTAAATTAAACAATTTATAGATTATTGTCGGATGTATAGGGAGAGCCTATACATGGAAGAAAGGAAACTTTCTTTTATTCGCAGTCCGGGAATAGTCGCCTGCTTTCTGCCTGCCCCGCAAGGGGTAGGTGGGCGACGATTATCAAGGTCACTGCGAATGCTTTGGAATCGCCGCTTTTTTATGGGTATTTCAAGCCAACTAATTAGATAAGAGGAATAAATGATGAAAAAAGCAGGTTTTACGCTCATAGAGCTCTTAGTAGTAGTGTTAATTATCGGTATTTTGGCCGCTGTTGCCGTGCCGCAATACCAGCGTGCCGTGCTTAAAAGCCGGGCCACAGAGGTAAAAACATTGTTAAATGCGGCAGAAAAAGCCATGCAAAGCTATGTGTTGGAACATGGTTTTCCAAATACATATTCTGGAGTAAATGCAACTGACCTAGGCATTGATTTACCCGAAATGGATGAATGGAACGTAAGCTATAGCACAAATCCAAGTTCGTGGCAAGTACGATTGTCCACCAAAGATGCTTTTATGGATAAGTTCGGTTCTTTGTATATAACTTCTTCCTTCTCCAATAGCACCAATAAATTATCTCGCGAATGTATGGTACTCATGGACGGTGGAAACGTAGAACACGGCGTTGCCTTTTGCCAAGCGTTGGCGGGTAATGACCCCAACTGGTCTATCAGTTTGCCCAGCGGCATGTAAATAACACTCCCCCGGCAAAACAACCAGCCGGGGGAGTGTTTTATATAAACGCACGTTTATTTACCAAGCCACTTCCAAAAGTTATCTTCAAAATTGGCGGTATTACTGTAACGGTAGGCCTTGCCCAAGGCCTTTTCAACATCATACGGGGCATAGACTTGCTTGCCGCGCGAGTCTTTGACTAAAAACCCGGTGGACGGGTTACGTACGGCTTCGCCGTCGGCCACCAAACGGGTAAACTGCTCAAACTGCATCCGGTTGGAAGGCGTGTTGCCGTTGGGGCTTAGCAAAAAGCGTACCATTAAGTAGGCCTGCAAGTACCAATTTTGCAACTGGTCTTGGCCGCTGGCCGCATCCAAGGAACCCTCTTTCATAAAATCTTCAAATGCCATTAAGCGCACCGGGCGCCCGGTCCGGGCACTGCCGCGCTGGGATATTGGCACAAACGTCTTGGGCTTACTGCCAAACATAGAGCTGGAGCCGAATGTAGCGGGTAATGTTTTAGGGTCGCGCTCAAAGCGCAGGGTTTGATAGTCGTGGTTCCAGGGACCCCCTGCTTTGCCGGAAAACATTTGGTCTTCCACCAATACGGCCAGGCCTTCGTCTAACCAAGTGGGCGTCATGATGCGGCCGGTGTGGTGTTTATCAAAAAATTGCTGCGTAAAAATGTGGGTGAGCTCATGCGAGAAAACTTCTTTAAGCTCTTGGGCTTTGCCCGGCTCATCATACACCACAATTTCCCCCCGCGTGGGGTACGCTACCGCACGTTGCCAGGCCTTGGCGTTGGGCTCGTGGCGAAGGTAAGAATTGTGGTCCTGGTACACAAACACACGCACTTTGCCCGCCATCATCCACGGTACAAAGCGGCGCAGGGTATCATACGCTGTTTCAAAAATAAGTGCCATATTGGCGGTGCCGATTTGACCGCTGGGGTTTTTTTGAGTGTAAATATCAAAATGGGTACTTTTAGAGGCCTGCCACTCTACGCCCGGACGGAAAGCGTTGGGGTTAAAGGCTTTGTTAGCGGCCGGCACCTTGGCAGGTTTGTTTTTAGCCGCCGTAGTGGGAATCACGCGCCCAGTCTGCGCTTCCGTTTTGGCCTCTTGCAACATTTTAACCGCATATTCCAACTCGGCATCAGCCGCATCTTCTTCGGCTTCATCTTCCGGCGTAAATTGCGCAACCGGTTCCTCCATAGCGGCCGGTTCTGTGGGAACAGGTTGCTTAGTGGGTGTGGCCGGAGTGGATTTGGAGGTAGCGGGTTTCTTTTTGCGGGTGCGGGCCGGTGTTTTAGCCGGCTTATCCGGCTCTACCGTGGCCTGCACCGTAGTTTGGCTACTACCTAAATTAAGCGGGATATCCAGCACGTTATTAGACGGTTCCTGAGCCGGATCCGGCTTTACAGAGGTACTGACCGGAGCCGTAGAGGCCGCTGTTTCCACCGTAGCGGCAGGCGGTTTTATGCGCGACATTTTTGGCTTTTTACTAGACGAAGGAGCCGCCAGCTCTTTATTTTGGCGGGCGGCTTGCTGTAATAAATCTACCGAAGAAGAAGGGCGGGCCGACTCCTGGGACACTTTAATAGGAGAGTCCTCCACGTATTGTCCCCACCCCCACACTGGGCATAAAATTAAAAAAAGGGCCCATTTACGCATACAGGTTTATAAATTTACCCCATTGGCAATGCTATAGGTTATTTGGCATCTGCCAGCTACCTGTTGCATAGAGGCGATAACGGGATAGTTGGCATCAGACGGATGCTGACAGGTATATTGGTGCCCGTTATTGTCACAGCCGGTGGCCGATGTATCACTACAAATTACACAGTTATTTAAATCCGCCATGTAATATTCCGCTTTTTTAGAAGCCCATATATTATTTACTTCCGCCATACAAGATTCTATAGCTAGTTGCGTTTTTATCTCATGCAACATTTTGCGCGAAGAATATACCCGCGCCAACGATGCCCGCAATATCATGGTGGCAATACCGGCCAGCACAGCCGTAACCATTAGTACTTGTAATAAGGCAGCCCCTTTTTTATTTAAAAACATATCTGTCCCCCGCCTCTGTTTATTCACTTACCGCAAAACCATTGGGTAACGAAAAAGTATTGTCCGCCACTTCCATGACAGAGGGATTATCTCCCACTTTTACCAGTATTTTTACCCGCAGCAACGAATTCATAGTCCCACTTTGGCCCGTTTGGTTAATTAACTCAAACGACGTAAAAGCAGACTGAACATGTTTAAGTAATACTTCCGATGATCCCCCCCGTATGCGTTTAAGCTCACCCGAGCTTTCTCTGTTCAACTCATACACCACCGTACCATATGCATTGTTACGACCAGCCACACGTTCTTCAGAAGAAGTTAACGTAATTTTTTGACTGCTATCCAAGGAAATACTATTGGCCTGGTGTATATCCTGGCGCATTAAACGCATGGCATTGGAAATTTGGTTACGCAGCATCACACGCGTGCGGCCCATACTTCCTTCCCGGGTGGAAGAAGTGATCAGCGCAGCCAACGCCACCCCGATAAGCCCTACAATCATCGCGGCCAATAACACCTCTGTTAATGTAAAACCTTTTTTGTTCCTCATAACTTATACCCGTTGCAAACGATATTAAACTGAATTTGATATATATTTTGGGATTCGCCCCCCGTTTCCCATTGGGCATCGGCCAAGGGCAATCCCACGGTATGTGTGGTAACCGTATAAGTAAAATCTGATTGATTACGATCACACGAAGGAGGCAACAAACATTTAATCGTATGCACCCCCGTGTTAAGCGGCTGGGTATCTACGGTTTGGCTCGTCCCGGTGACGGAACCGCACAAACCGTTGCTAAATCCGGACGTAAAAGGAAACCCTGTAGTAGAACTTCCCCCCAGATGGGTATATACTTTTAGCTGATCGTTGGCATTCTCAATGGCTAGCATCATTTCCTCACGCATGTCCGGCTTAGAGGTACCGCGGGAAGTAGATAACAGCACGGCATACGCCCCCGCCGTGACCACTGCCAAAAGCCCCAACGCAATCACACCTTCTAATATCGTAACACCTTTTACACTATGCAATACCTGTTTCATAGGTTACTCACTTTCCACCACGGTCATATCCCGCTTCACGGTAATAACCACCTTTCGATCCGAAGCATCCAACACGCGTATTAACTCGTTTTTAGTAGTTGTAGCAAAGGGATCCACCATACAAAAATTATAATATTTTCCTAAACTTAAAAAATCTTTGGGTGATAAGAACCCACACGCAAACAATTCTCCCGCGTATGCCACATTCTTGCGCTCGCGGTCAATAGAAGGGGAACTGGCGTGACACGTATCCCGCACGGCTTGAGAGAGTGTCTCATAATCCCCAGCGCTTCCCACCTCTCCTACACAGCAACCTGAGCCATGGGAAGAATCCGAAGAAGCCGGATGGCCACAATCTACCGGCAAATAGCCTTTGGAATTTTGGTAATACGTGCGCATGGCCTGCGCCATTTTGCTGGCCCCGGCTTTTGCACGCTGATAACGAACCATTTTGCGCGCTTCGCGAATAGCTGGCAACGCAAACGAAGCTACCACCGCAATTACCAGTACCACCGCCATTACTTCCATCAGCGTAAAACCTTTCTTCATATAGACCTCTTACTCACACCCAACACCATTTTCTTCACTAAATCCATCCGTACAGTAACAGCTGTTTTTACTGGAATAGGTTGTTACAATTTTGGCGTTTTTGGCATAAAAACAAACTTTGCCGTCTGCGCCAAATACAAATTTAAAGTTTTCCGAAGCAGTTTCACCCGCACGCTTAAACGACCCTACTACCTGTTGGTGCTCCAAGTAACCGCAATTAACCAAATTTTGCAAGCTGTTTACCCCCGTATTGCCCATACAAGCAGCAGAGTTAGGGGCCGATATCGTACCCAGGCTTGTACCCTTAAGCGCAACAAGTTTTGATGTTTCCCCCGCCTCCGGATAATCCACCAAATAACGTTGAACCGCCATGGCTACCATTCTGGCACGCACCTTGGCATCTTCCACGCGTACATCCGAGGAAGAGGCCCGGAAAGATTGCGTAGCCAACACCGCCAGCGCGGCAATAATAGCCGCCGCAATCAGTAACTCTACCAACGTAAAACCTTGTTTATGTTTCATAATGACATCCTTCCCCGCACTACTCCTCACTCAGGCCGCTACACGCGTTGGTATACAAGCGGACGACAGAGCCATCCTTTTGGTACTTTGCTCCCAGGTAGCAGGGGTCGCCCGAGGTGGCACACATACAAGCCAGCGTATTCTCTCCGTTACACAGGCCGGAACAAGGTGTGTCCGATCCGGAATAAGAAGAAGGGAAATAGGTAATATATAGATCATAGTCCGCCCCTATAGGGACCGCGTTTTTACGCAAAAAATCAAAATTGGCTAACACATCCATAAATTTGGCAGAATTACCAAAGGCCTCTGTTAACGCAGCATTTAACGTAGTATTCTCATAATCGGCCGCCGTTCTTCCCCCAAAAGTAACCGCAGACATTCCGTCCGCAGGCCGGCAATACGAAATATTAATTCCCTTTAAGGTACATTCCCGCTGCAACGAAACCAGCGCATTCCCTAATAGATCCAGCGCACCCAGTGATCGTTCATATTTAGCGCGGGCCTGCGTTTTTTTGTATGCCGGAATGGCAAACGCAAGCACCCCTGCGGCAATCATGACCACAAATAAAATTTCCACCAACGTAAAGCCTCGTTTAGTAAACATACATTTCCCCTTCTTGTTAGTATGGGTTGAAAATACGGTTTTGTCAAGAGATAACTTACCGCTTTTTATCCACCCTAACCACCAATTTGAGACAGTTTGAAAATAGGCAAGAAAATGGAAGCCACAATAATACCGATCAGCACACCGACCCCCACAATTAAAATAGGGTCAATTACGGCTGAGAAACGCGCAATAAACTGGTCCACATTATCCGCATAAAACTTGGAAAGCGTAGCAATAATGCTGGGCAATTTACCGGATTCTTCCCCCATTTTCATCATTTCGGTCATCAAGCCCGGGAAAACCCCCGTTGCCGCAAAAGAATCCGAAATAGAACGCCCGGCGGCTACTTCGGCACGCACCTGGCGCAACGCATTTTGAATAATAACGTTACCGTCAAACGACTCTTCCAACACCAAAATAGCGTTTAAAATCGTTACCCCGCTACGCAGCAAGGTGGAAAGCGTAGACAGCATGCGATCGTAATAAATATTTTTCAAGAAATTACCAAAAATGGGCATGGTAAGCAAAAAAGAGTGCCAACGTTTTTTGCCGTTGGGCGTGCGTATATAAAAACGAAACGCAATAAAAAGCCCAATCATGGACAAAATAAGCGGGATAGCGTGGTTAGTCAAAGCCCCCGAAACCGCCAACACAGCTTTGGTCAGGGCCGGCAAATCCAAATTAAAGTCTTCAAAAATCTGCTTAAAGGTAGGTACAATACCCACTACGAAGTAAATAAGTACCCCTACGGACGAAAAAGTTAAGATGGCCGGATAGGTAACCGCCGTAATGATTTTACTTTTCATCCCTTCCTGCGTTTTGGTGTAAATGGACAACTGCATCAAAGTATCTGCAATTTGCCCACCTACTTCACCAGCTTGCACCAAAGACAGCCACACATGGCTAAAGGTTTTAGGATGCTGGCTCATGGCCCCATACAAAGACTGACCGCCCGAAATATCGTGGGCAATTTGCATAAGCACCATCCCCAAGGTAGGGTTGGAAGAATATTGTCCCAGCAAGGATACCGCGCGCACCAACGGCACACCGCCGGCAATAAGCGTAGAAAGTTGCTCTGCAAAGAAAGCCATCACATGCCCCGGCACTTTGCCGCCTTTGCGGCGGGTTCCTTCTTTTACCGCAAACAATCCGCTGGAGGCTTCGGTAATATCCAGTACCAAATATCCTTTGTGCTGTAGAGCGGCACGCAGACGATCTTTGCTATCGGTAGTATAGGAACCGGTAAAAGTTTTCCCTTGTTCGTCTCTTACTTTGTATGTATATTTTGGCATAAACTGACCCTCTAAACGCTGGCGGTTATTCGTCCGCCGTAGTAATACTTAAAATTTCATCCACAGTAGTCATTCCGCGGATTACTTTGTGCCACCCATTAGCACGCAAATTAAGTGCCCCGGAATTGACGGCTGCTTTTTTAAGTTCTATTAAATCTTGTGTTTTATAAATAATGTTACGCATTTCTTCCGTAATGCGGTAAACTTCATAAATAGCACGGCGACCACTGTACCCTGTGCCAAAACAGCGAGGGCAACCTACCGCTTTAAAAAATACCCAGGCATTGCTATCCCGCGGGTTTAAGTGTCCCTCTTGAATAATACGTGCCATAGTGGCTGAATCCGGCACGTGCGGCACCTTGCAATAGGGGCATAATACGCGCACTAAACGCTGGGCGGCCACCAAAGCCAGCGAGTTGGCCAATAAGAAAGGTTCCATTCCCATGTCAATTAAACGCGGGACGGCCCCCAAAGCATCGTTGGTGTGCAAAGTGGACAACACCAAGTGCCCCGTAAGAGCCGCTTTTAAACAGGCTTCGGCAGTTTCGTTATCGCGCACCTCCCCTACCAAGATAACATCCGGGTCTTGGCGTAAAAACGAACGTAACCCCGCCGCAAAAGTAAGCCCGATAGCCGGCTTTACCTGTACCTGACTAATACCGGCCAGTTTGTATTCCACCGGGTCTTCCAACGTCATAAAGTTAAGTTCCGGCGTGCGGATAGAAGTAAGCACGGCGTTTAAGGTAGTAGATTTACCCGAACCTGTAGGCCCGGTTAAGAAAATGAGCCCGTGCGGCAAGTTGGCGGCATCCAAGAAGGCTTTTTTCTGCTGGGGCTCAAAACCCAGCTTATCAATATTCATTTCCCCGGTCCCTTTATCCAAAATACGAAGCACCAATTTTTCTCCGTACACAGCCGGACACACAGACACACGGACTTCAATAGAACGGTTTTGGAAACGAATGGTAAAACTGCCGTCCTGCGGCAGACGCTTTTCAGCAATATCCAACTTAGACAAAATTTTAATACGGGAAATAATGGCGTTTACCGCGTCCTTAGCCGGGGCGGTACGCTCGTACAAAGAA
>JAZLAA010000166.1:0-10981 GCA_045612945.1 Elusimicrobiaceae bacterium | reverse complement strand
AGCGGGAAGATTCCGTTTTGCACCATGCTGCGGTATTGCAACCAAACGGTCATATAACAAACAGTATCTTAAGCCGGGCGGATTTAAGTAAACCGGGTAATTTAAAGGTATTGCATGAACAGGTCATGGCCAGTAAACAAGATGATCGTTATGCATTTATCCGGGCCTATTTCGCCTTTTATAAACGTCAAGGGAAAGATTTGGGTTTGTTGTTATATAGCAAATTCCCCGGGGAAGAGCGCAATGAAGAAGCTCCTGTGTTGGTGGATGAGTTGGCTGCAACAGCAAATCCTAAGACAAAAGCTTTTTTTGATGCACAAGAAGTTGCCAGCTGGGAGCTTTAATAGCCCCGGCTGGTGATTATTTGCCACTGAGCGGTTGATTTAAAAACAAATATGCACCCGGAATTTTTTTAAGTTTTGCCTTAAAAATATCATAACTATTGCGTAAATGGCGTAAACGTAAAACTTTTTTTACGATATTGCTTGGGTCAATGTTGCGCGCTTTGGCATACTCCTGTACAAAAAATACAAGGTTATCATCCGTTTCAAAGGGTTTCATAAGGTTATTTAGCACTTTATGTACCGGCCAAGCGCTTTTGCGGAAAGCAAAACGGTTAATATCTACCATGTAAAAGGTATATTGCCCGTTTTCTACGCGGTATAAGATGTTGTTGGGCGTATAGTCAATGTGTAACAGGCCGCTTTGGTGCAGATGGGCCGTAAATTGCGCTACTGCTGTAATGAGTCTTTTGTCCGTGCAGGCATATCCCAGCGGTTTTACATCTGTTAATTGCTCGCTGGCAAAATAAGAATAAGTAATCAGCCCCAAGCGGTTGCGTTCTATTAAATAACCGTATGGCGCAGGGGTACGAAATCCGCGTTTTAAAATTTCCTGTGCGTTTAAAAAGGTAGTTTTGGCTTTTGGCCGGCGGATGCCGTAAGAATAAAAAATACGGTTAATAATGGGGGGAATACAATATTTTTTGACGTTTACCAAATGTCCGTTTATATCAAATACGCGGATTTGGTTGCGTGCGTTGTGAATAATCTGGCCGTTCCCTGCTGTAAAATCAGCCGGTGTGTTGGCCACAAATCCTTCCGGTAGTGGCGCTGTGGGAGATTGATACACAGTACAGGATGAAAAACTCATATTATTATTGTAGCAATTTTACACCAGTTCTTGACTTGAAATTTTGCTATAATAAGCTATCCTATAAATAGGAGGTTGTGCAGGGCAAAAAATACAATTTTACTATTGTTGGTAGCAGGTAAGCGTATGTGTTAAGCATGCGCCCCGCAAGAAGAACCAAGAATAGTCGTTTTGAGGCACAGTTTTCGCAAGCTGATCCCTTGCGAGAGCTGTGCCGAGTGCTTGCCGCTGGTGCGGCAGGCTACGGCTATTATATGGAGCTACCTATTCTTCTTGCGGCTTGGTATAATGGCCGTTTTTTATACCACAAAGTTGTTTAAAGCGAGAAGAAAAATGAAAACTTATCATACCCGGCGGGGTTTCACGCTTATCGAGTTGTTGGTTGTTGTCTTAATCGTCGGTATTTTGGCGGCAGTAGCCGTACCGCAGTATAATAAGGCGGTCAATAAGAGCCGTTTGGCAAGCGTATGGAGTAGCATTGCCGCCATGCGCGAACAAGAGCAGTTAGCTAAGCTGAAAGGAACGGAGAACTATTGGAATTATCCAAAATCGTTTGATGTGGACTTAGACTGGACATTTGAAGGCGATTATTGTTCTGGAGGAGGTTGTACCGTAACATGTCCGGTATCTACTTGGACAAAATGTGCCTATTGGGGAGAACAGAAATCGTGTTTTGCTTTTGAGCAAGGGGAAGATACTGTTTACTTATGGATAGATGATAACGGGCATCATTGTAACGGTAGTTTATGCCCGGCTTATGGGATGTCTTCAGAAAGCGGTTGTTCGTTTGTTTGGTAAGCCCTGGTAAAATAGCAAATCCGCTTGCGTGAGCAAGCGGATTTTGTTATAATATAACTATAATCCGCGGATAATACGTTTGCAAATAGTTTGCATTTGGCGGATAGAATTGATAAAATAAATACAGAGAAGTATTTATTTGGATTTGAACGAGAACCATAACACCTCTGACGGTAAAACGCGAATGAGGAGTATATGGCTGTCGCGCTCTCTGTCTTTTTGAGGCAAAAACGCGCAGCGGTTTTCGTACAAAACAGGCAATAAAAATGAACCTGACAAAAGACCAAAAGAAACAAAAGTCGCAAGACCTTGCTTCTGAAATTACAACTACGGGTACCCTGTTCTTCACCGCCTATCAAGGCTTGAAGTTCGTGGATATGGCGGATTTACGCGCTACGTTAGCTCCTACCGGGGCGAAGTTCCGCGTGGAACGCAACGCCATCGTAGAACATGCCATCAGCCAGGCCAAAATTGAAGGGGCGGACACAAAGCTCTTTCAAGGGCCCACGGCTATTGCTGTAGGTGGCGATATTGCCGCTGTGGCAAAAGCCCTGGTGGATTTTCAGAAAAAGAATGCGGCTTTGAAGCTGCGTGCTTGCTATAGTGACGGTGTCTGGTACGATGAGGCACAAGTAAAACAACTCGCTACCATTGGTACGAAAGAGGAAAACTTGTCCAAATTGGCCGGTGCGTTGTACAACGCAGTGGCACAGTCCGCGCAAGTGTTGCAAGCTCCGATACGGGACTTGGCCTACGTTATCAAAGCTTTGGAAGACAAGCAAAAATAACGCGTCGGGTTTTAGTTGGCGCTTAGCCAACTAAAACCGGCTTAGTCTAAACCCGCCAAGAGCGGTAGTAGCCCCGCAAGGGATAAAGGTACGGGCTTAACCCGGTTAAGCAGAAGGCCGCTACTCTAGAAATAAAAGGAAAAATAAAAATGGCTAAAATGACCAAAGATGAATTAGTAAACGCAATTGCTGAATTGACGGTATTGGAACTTTCCGAACTCGTTAAAGCGATTGAAGAAAAATTCGGCGTAAAAGCTGCTGCTCCGGCCGTTGCCGTAGCCGCTGCCGCTGCCCCGGCTGCCGGTGCTGCCGCTGAAGAAAAAGATGAATTCAACGTCGTGTTGACCGCGGTAGATGCTGCCAAGAAAATCGGCGTCATCAAAGTAGTGCGCGAAATCACCGGCTTGGGCTTGAAAGAAGCCAAAGACCTCGTGGAAGGCGCCCCCAAAGCGGTAAAAGAAAACGTTGCCAAAGCCGAAGCGGAAGAACTCAAAAAGAAAATCACCGAAGCCGGCGGCACCGTAGAACTCAAATAAGACAACCGACTTATTTAATCCCATCCCCCGTTTGGGGGGTGGGATTCGTACCCTGGTTAGGGTATGCGGCGTAAAAGGTGAAGTGCGTTGCACCGTGCGCCCAAAACAGCAGGAAGAAATTAGAAATGATTGAACAACAAAAAACTCTAGGTACTATTACCACCAAGCTTCCCTTGCCCGATTTGCTGGACATGCAAAAACAGTCTTTTAAGGACTTTTTGCAAGAAAATATTGACCCGTCCAAACGTGAATTAACCGGCTTACAAGCCGCTTTTGAAGATGTATTCCCCGTGGAAGCCCCCGATGGAAGCATGTCTTTGGAATTTAAAGAATATTTTTTTGGTACGCCTCGCTATGCAACCCCCACCGAGGCTGCCGTACGCGGAAGCACCTATGATGTACCGCTCAAAGCGCGCTTTTTACTAACCGTTATACAAACCAAAGATAAAGCATTGAAAAAAGCAGTTAAAATCCCCTTTGAAATTACGCTGTGCAACTTGCCCATGATGACTGATGCCGGATGTTTTGTGTTTAACGGCGCGGAACGTGTGGTTGTTAGCCAGATGCACCGCTCTCCGGGTATTATTTTTGAAGAAGATGAAGAGAAAAAACAGTCTACCTTAGGTAAACGCCTCTATGTGGCGCGCATTATCCCCTACCGCGGGGCCTGGGTGGAATTTTCGTTCGACTTAGCCAACGTCTTGTGGGTACGTATCGACCGCAAGAAAAAATTGCCGGCTGCTACGTTTCTGCGTGCCTGCGGTTTGGAAACCAACGCACAAATTCTCCAAACTTTTTATAACTATGAAACGGTAGAAGTAAAACCCGCCAATATGGACCGGATTATCGGCCACTACGCCGCGGAAGATATTGTGGACCCGGCTACCCAGGAACCTATTTTGAACCTGGACGAAGAAGCCGCCATGCCGATTGACGACAAGTTGTTCAAAACCTTGTTGGATAGAAAGGTGCCGATTGTTAAAATTATTTCCGGCAAGCCCCGCCAGGAAGACCCGGGGATCTTGGCTACGTTGGAACGCCATGATACCGTGTTAACCGCTAAAAAAGCGCAAGAAGAAATCTATAAAAAAATGCGTGGGCAAGACTTTGTGGTACAATCCCAGGCGGAAGCTTTTTTGGATAACTTAATTTTCCACAACCCTCGTCGCTATGATTTAAGTTTTGTGGGCCGTTATAAAATTAACAAAAAATTTGCCAATATGTTTCAGTGGATTGCCGATTATCAGGCCAAACAGGACAAACTGGCTAAAGAAGAAGCCCGCAAATACAAAGTGCCGTATTACGAAAAAGCTGAGTTTAAGATGCCCAAAGATAACGTACGCACCTTAACGGCGCAAGACGTAATTGTGGCGTTGAAATACTTGTTGGCATTAAATGCCGGCGAAGACGCTCAAAAAATGTATGGCGATAATTTTAAATTCCAGATGGACGATATTGACCACTTAGGCAATCGCCGTGTGCGCGGAATCGGTGAATTGTTAGAAAACCAAGTACGCACCGGGTTGTTCCAAATGGCTAAAACGCTACGCGACCGCATGAACCGCGAAACCGCCGATGCGATTATATCGGAACTGGAAAAAGCACACAAAACAAAAAAAGGCGAAACCCAAAAAACAACGCCGCCTTTCCCGATTAGCACTCAACCGGTGCAAGCCATTGTGCGCAAATTTTTCGGCACGTCCCAACTGTCTCAGTTTATGGATCAGATTAACCCCTTGGGTGAATTGACCCACAAACGCCGCCTGTCTGCCTTAGGTCCCGGCGGTTTGAACCGTAAACGTGCCGGCTTTGAAGTGCGTGACGTGCACTATACACACTACGGCCGCGTATGCCCGATTGAGACCCCCGAAGGTCCGAACATTGGGTTAATTACTTCGCTGGCTTGCTATTCTAAAGTAAATAAATACGGTTTGATTGAAACGCCTTATCGTAAAGTTGTCAACGGTAAAGTAACCGATCAAATTGAAAACTTAACTGCCGATGCCGAAGACGATAAATATGTGGCCCAGGCCAACACGCCTACCACGGCGGACGGAAAAATTGATACTAACAATGTAGCCTGCCGTGTGCGTGCAGACTACCCGATGGTAACCCCCAAGGAAGTGGATTATATGGATGTTTCGCCGCTACAGGTTATCAGTGTGTCTGCTGCGTTAATTCCGTTCTTGGAACACGACGACGCCAACCGCGCGCTCATGGGTTGTAACATGCAACGCCAGGGTGTACCGCTGCTCATGCCGCAGGCCCCTTATGTTGGAACCGGGATTGAACACGAAGTAGCGCGCGACTCGGGTACCTCTGTGGTAGCCAAACGTGCCGGCCGTGTACAATTTGCTGATGCTTCTTTAATTGTAGTAGAAACGAAAGATGGAACGTATGATATGTATGATTTGCTTAAATACAAACGTTCCAATGCTGATACTAGCATCAACCAACACCCGGTAGTAAAAGCGGGTGATGATGTGAAAGTACGCCAAGTAATTGCGGATGGTCCGGCTATGGATAATGGTTATTTAGCTTTAGGTCGCAATATGCTGGTGGGTTTTATGTGCTGGGAAGGCTATAACTACGAAGACGCTATTTTGGTATCCAGCCGGTTGATTAAAGAGGACGTATTTACCTCGGTGCATTTGCACGAATTTACGGTAGATGCCCGTAACACCAAATTGGGTGCCGAAGAAATTACGCGCGATATTCCTAACATCGGTACCGATGCGCTCTCACACTTGGATGATGACGGTATCGTATTCCCCTCTACGGTGGTAGAACCAGGCGATATTTTAGTCGGTAAAGTAACCCCGAAAGGGGAACAACAACCCACCCCGGCCGAACGCTTGTTAAAGGCTATCTTTGGTAAAAAAGCGGACGACGTGGTGGATGCGTCCCTACGGGTTCCTCCGGGCACCAGTGGAAAAGTGGTAGGGACACGTGTGTTTGTGCGCAAAGAGAAATCTACCCTTTCGTTGGAAGATTTGGGTATTTTGGTGGAACGTGCGCTGGAATTGGCGTATTTACGTCCGGCGACTGTTGAAATCTTCCAAATTATGCTCAAAGTTATTGACCGCATGCGTCACTCCAAACGTAATGACCGCAAACTGACTCCTAAAGAAAAAGAATCCTTTGTGGCGTTGGGTAAAAAGCTGGGCATTAAGCTACGCTTAGAAGACTTGAACGAAAACGTATGGAAGAAAGTAGTAGAAATTTTAAGCGAAACAGATAAAAATTTCTCTATGCGCAAACAACAGCATAAACGTGCGCTGGCTACGGCTCGCACAACTTGCAAAACGGATGCGGCTTTGCAAAAAGAAGAAACCCGCTTAGATGGGTTGTTTAAACTGTTGTGTAATAAAGAAACCGAACATTGCGACCGGGAAATCCAGTTTGCCATTCAAGGGGATGAGCTGGGTGTAACTGTGAACAAATCGGTCAAGGTTTATATTGCCTCCAAACGTAAATTACATGTAGGGGACAAGATGTCTGGCCGCCACGGAAACAAAGGGGTGGTTGCCCGTATCTTGCCGGAAGAAGATATGCCTTTCTTGCCGGATGGTACGCCGCTTGACATTGTGCTTTCTCCGCTTGGTATTCCGTCTCGTATGAACGTGGGCCAGTTGTTAGAAACCATGCTCGGATGGGCGGCACATTACCTAAATTACAATGCGGCTACCCCTGTATTCGCCGGGCCGAGCGAAGAAGATGTGGTAAACGAAGTCCGTAAAGCCAAAGAGAAAATTTTGGATGATAAAGGGCTTAAAGGCAAAGCACGCGAAGAATACGCCGCCAAGTATTTGCCGGATGATTATTGCCGCATTACGCTTTATGACGGAAGAACGGGAGAACCTTTTGAAGAGAAAGTAACCATTGGTTATATGTACATGATGAAGCTCATCCACTTGGTGGAAGACAAAGTACATTCCCGCTCCACCGGGCCTTACAGCTTAATTACGCGTCAGCCTTTAGGCGGTAAAGCGAAGTTTGGTGGCCAGCGCTTCGGGGAAATGGAAGTATGGGCCATGGAAGGTTACGGGGCCACGTATACTTTGCAAGAGTTCTTAACCGTTAAATCTGACGATTTTGACGGACGTACCAAAATGTATGAATCTATTGTAAAAGGCAAAGCGCCGACTTCCCCGGGTGTACCGGAATCCTTTAAGGTACTCATTAAGGAATTACAGGCGTTAGGGCTGAGCGTTGATTTATTGCAAAAGCGCGATGACGAAGTAGCCCCGGCTGCCTCTACAAAAACACCCGCCGCTCAAGCGGATCTCGCAGAAGAAACTCAAAAAGAAACGGAGGCCGCCCAATAGGCAGGGAATAAAACTATGCAAACGACACGAGTGAAAAAATCTAACGAATTAAACTTTTTTGACTTCGATGCCATTCGTTTAGGCATTGCCAGCCCGGCGCAAATAATGGCTTGGTCTTTTGGGGAAGTAAAAAAATCAGAAACGATTAACTACCGTACCCTCAAGCCGGAGCGCGATGGCCTGTTCTGTGAACGCATTTTCGGGCCGACGAAGGATTTTGAATGTTCCTGTGGTAAGTTCCGCGGAGCTAAATCCAGAGCCAAAGACATTAAGTGCGACCGCTGCGGAGTGGACGTAACCGAATCCAAAGTCCGCCGCGAACGCATGGGGCATATTGAACTAGCTGTGCCGGTAGCCCATGTGTGGTTTTTACGCAAAAATCCGTCCCGCATTGGGGTGTTATTGGATCAACGTACTTCTGAATTAGAACGGGTGGTTTATTATGCCGCTTATATTGTGCTGGAAGATTGTATAGACGTTACTGGTCGGCGCGATTTTAAGAAAGGTCAAATTCTGACCGATGCCCAAGTGCGCGAAGCCCGTAAAAAACACGGAGCACGCCTTAAGGTAGATATTGGGGCTCCGGCTATTCGCACCCTGTTGGAAGGCATTGATTTTGATAAAGAAATTCCGCAGTTGCATGAAAAATTAGCAGATACGCAAAGCGAATTGGAACGCTCTAAACTCATCCGCCGTATTAAAACGATGGAAGAATTTAAAGAGAGCGGTAACCGCCCAGAATGGATGATTTTAAATGTATTACCAGTCATCCCGCCGGATTTGCGCCCGCTCGTACCGCTTGACGGAGGCCGTTTTGCCGCTTCGGATTTGAACGATTTGTATCGCCGTATTATTATCCGCAACAACCGTTTAAAACACATGGAAATGCAACGTGCGCCGGAAGTAATGATTTTTAACGAGAAACGCTTATTGCAAGAAGCGGTGGATGAATTGATTGAAAACGGGGCCCGCGGGAAGTTTTATATTGGTCGCGGTGGCCGCCCGCTTAAATCTTTGTCAGACGGAATTAAAGGGAAACACGGTCGTTTCCGCCAGAACTTACTGGGTAAACGTGTGGACTATTCCGGTCGTTCGGTTATTGTAGTAGGGCCGAACTTGAAAATCCACCAGTGCGGTTTGCCTAAGCTAATGGCGTTGGAATTGTTCAAACCTTTCATCATTGGCGAATTGATGAAAAAAGAGGACACCTCTTTAAAAGCTGCCAAAAAGATGTTGGAGAAAGTTCGTCCGGAGATTTGGGATATTTTGGAAAAAGTAACCCAATCCCACCCGGTGCTTCTTAACCGTGCTCCTACCTTGCACCGCTTGGGTATTCAAGCCTTTGAACCGGTGCTTATTGAAGGTAAAGCTATTCAGCTGCACCCCTTAACTTGTGCGGCCTTCAACGCTGACTTCGACGGTGACCAGATGGCTGTGCACGTGCCGCTGTCGTTGGAATCCCAAATGGAAGCACGTACTTTAATGTTGGCATCCAACAACATTTTATCCCCGGCTTCCGGTAAACCAATTGCAGCCCCTTCGCACGATATGGTGCTTGGGGTAAACTGGATTACCACCGTTAAAGACGGCGATATCGGAGAAGGGAGCATTTACGGCTCGAAGGAAGAAGCCTTGGTGGCTTTGGAATATGGCAAATTGTCTTACCACGCCAAAATTAAAGTGCGCGGTATCAATGCTATCCCGGAACTGGACGCCAGCGGGAAAGTAGTCAAAGAAGCTTCCAAATGGAAAGATTTTACCTCCGTGGGGCGCATTATTTTCAACCAAGCCATGCCGAAAGGCTGGGAATTTATCAACAAAACCGTTGGTAAAAAGGAATTGGGTGCTTTGGTAGATGAATGTTACAAGAGCAAAAAGTACGGTCGTGCGGCGGCAGTACAGCTTTTGGATAACATCATGAAAATGGGGTATCATTACGCCACTTTATCCGGGTTATCCATTTCCATTGCAGATATGACGATTCCGGCCGCCAAAAAAGAGCTTATTAAAAAGGCTCAAACGGAAGTAGCCCGCATCCAAGCTCAAGCGGAAGCCGGTATTATTACCGAAGGTGAACGCTATAATAAAGTGATTGATATTTGGACGCGCGTTACCGACGACGTGGCCAACGAGCTTTTTGCTGAAATGAAAAAGTTTGAAGAATCCAAATACGACCCGACCAACAAAGAACACAGTGGCCAGCGCTTTAACTCCGTCTATTTGATGGCGGATTCTGGAGCGCGCGGTTCTCGTCAACAGGTACGCCAGTTGGCAGGTATGCGCGGTCTAATGGCTAAGCCGCAAAAGAAACTGACCGGCGGTCAGGGTGAAATTATTGAAAACCCGATTACCGCTAACTTCCGCGAAGGGTTGTCCGTATTGGAATACTTTATTTCCACGCACGGTGGACGTAAAGGTTTGTCTGATACCGCTTTGAAAACGGCAGATGCCGGTTACTTAACCCGCCGCTTGGTAGATGTGGCGCACAATGTGGTAGTGACCGAGGAAGACTGCGGTACCCACAACGGAATTGTGGTTAAGTCTTTAATGAGCGGCGAAGAAATGGTAGAACCGTTGGATGAACGTATTTTAGGCCGCACCAGTTTGGAAACGGTGGTGGTCAAAGTACAAAAATCGGACGGTACGGAAGAAGAAAAAACCATCATTAAAGAAGGGGATTTAATTACCTTGGAACAGGCCAAAGAAGTGAAGAAATACGGGGTAGAGTCGGTACGTATTCGTTCCGTACTTACCTGTGAAGCTCCTTTTGGAGTCTGTGCCAAGTGTTATGGGCTTTCGCTCGCTACCGCTTCTAAGAGCAACCCTGGTGACTCGGTAGGTATTATTGCTGCCCAGTCCATTGGGGAACCTGGTACGCAGCTAACCCTTCGTACCTTCCACATCGGTGGTACAGCGTCGCGTGTATTATCGCGCAGCCAAGCGGTGGCAGAAGCCGACGGGAAAGTAACCTTCAAAGATGTAAAGTTGATTACCAACCGTTACGATAACCAAATTTGTATTTCCAGAAACGGCTCTATCTTTGTAACCTCCGGAAAAGGTATAATAAAGGAGTACAAGATTCAGTATGGCGCTATTTTCCATACCGAAGATGGGGCTACGGTAAAGAAAGGCTCTTTACTGGCGGAGTGGGACCCTCACTCCATCCCGGTGCTTGCCGAAACCAAAGGGGTTGTCAAGCTTACGGATGTGAAAGAAGGTATCACGCTACAGGAAGAGCGCAACAAGGTAACCGGCGTTATTGAGCGCAAGATTACGGCTAGCCGCGGTGGGAAACACAACCCCCGCATCAGCATTGTGGGTAAAGGCAGTGCCAAAGGCATTAACCTGCCCCTGCCGATTGATACCATCTTAATGGTAG
>JAZLAA010000165.1:0-2234 GCA_045612945.1 Elusimicrobiaceae bacterium | reverse complement strand
ATCCCGGATGCTTCTGTATTTGCGGTAGAAATGCCATCTATTCCGGGGTTAGGCACGTCCAGCGGGTTAGATTTGCGTATCCAGTCTTTAAATGACTTTGATTATCAAAAACTGGCTAACGTAACCGACGGTATTAGCACCAAAATGACGGCTGACCCCACTATGCAAAGTTCCCGTGCTCCCTTCAAAGCCGACACCCCCAACATCTATTTGGACGTCAACCGCCAAAAAGCCGAAAGTATGAAAGTACCGGTTTCCAGTGTGTTTTCGGTACTGGAAAACTACTTAGGTTCTTCCTACGTAGGGGATGTAAACTTCGGCACACAGATTAACAAAGTGATTGTACAGTCGGCCAGTAAATATCGTATGACGCCGGAAAACATCAACAAGATGTATGTAACCAGTTCCACGGGAGAACTGGTGCCCTTAATGGCCTTGGTGGATCAAAAATACATTTTATCTCCGCGCCAAATTACGCGTTATAACCAATATCCGGCGGCCTCTATTACCGCCGAACCGGCCGAAAGTTCGGGGTTAGCCATGGATGCCACAGAAGAAATCCTTAAAAATCTACCGCCCGGTTACTCGTATGAGTGGACGGGTATGAGCTACCAGGAAAAGCAAAACCAGGGCCAAATCACCATACTCATTTTATTGGCTGTCTTATTTGCGTATCTGTTCCTGGTTGCCCAATATGAAAGTTGGACCATCCCTGTACCGGTGCTGATGTCTGTAGTAGCCGCTGTAGGGGGGGGATTATTTGGGCTGTGGATTAGCAACCAGTCACTAAGTATTTACGCCCAATTAGGGTTGGTGTTACTGGTTGGTTTAGCGGCCAAAAACGCCATTTTGATTGTGGAGTTTGCCAAAGACGAACACCAAACCGGTGCCAGTGTCTATAAATCCGCCATGGACGGGTTGATTCAGCGTTTCCGCCCCGTTTTAATGACCGCGTTTACCTTTATTTTAGGGATGTTGCCCATGGTAGTAGCTAACGGTGCTGGGGCTGCCAGCCGCCGTGCATTAGGGGTACCGGTGTTTTATGGGATGTTAATCGGCACGCTGGCGGGCCTAGTACTCATTCCGCTATTCTATATGCTGGTACAAAGCCAAGTGGAACGCTATGCACGTTACCGGGCCCGTAAGAAAGGCCTACCGGTAACTCCGCCCCACCCGGACGAAGTCCGCCTCCGTTAATCCTTAACAAATCCGCCTCTTGTACAAGAGGCGGATTTGTTTACAGCACCTAACCGGGAACAATTTAAACGCCGCTACTCGGCAGTCCAATTGACCAACGTTCATCATCTCCGGCTAACGCCTGGCAAAATAAAATACCGTTTTGTTGTCCGGCTCCACCAACAACACAACTATACGCCATTTCATTGGTAGTACGGCTAAGAGTGGCAGTGACCGATACTCTTCCTAACATTTCTTCAAAATCACTTTTAGAATAAATAGATGTATGCCCTCCATTTTCATCAACCCCAATAGATATATTCCACTTATCCATCCCTGTAAAATCCAGGTCTAAATTATCTTTTAACTCACCCGAAGTTAAGATATGACCATCTTCATCCTGTGTATAAAACCCATGCTCTAAAATGTATAAGTGCATAGCTTTTTCGGCCGCATTTAAAAATACCTTTACTTCCGTAGCCCGGCTTTTTATTACGGCTTTTTGGTATTGCGGCACAGCTACTGCTGCCAAAATACCCACTATTAACACTACTACCAACAACTCTATGAGGGTAAACCCTCGTTTTTCGTTTTTCATAAGTTACTCCTTTTTTGGTTAATTTCAATTTAACTGTTTGAAGAACCTATAAAAAACGGCCTATTTGCCGAGTCACGCTAAGCTTCTCATACAAATAACAGCCGTAGTTTGCCACTTGTAAAAGTGGCAAACATTCAGCATAACACAACCAAGGGATCAGCTCGGCCATGTTATGCTTAAGAAGGCTGTTTTTGGCTTAGCGTGAGGTTTTGCAAAGCAAAACCAAGCCCGTTTCTCAAACGGGTCCAAAAACAGTTCAAATTGTATTTATAGTATAATAAAAAAACCATTTTTTATCAAATGCCGCTACGCGGCTTATTTACACCCCATACAAAAACAAGAGGGGCGTTTCTTGTACAAATCCGCCCAAATTTGATAGACTATGGGTGATTATCAACCCCCTAAGGAGGCTCTATGAAAGTGTTAATTTTAGCGGGAGGGCTGGGCTCCCGCTTAAGCG
>JAZLAA010000164.1:0-7491 GCA_045612945.1 Elusimicrobiaceae bacterium | reverse complement strand
CAGTTTCTGGGTTGAGCCCAGAGATTACACAACAGACTTAACATTCCGCCTACGCGCGCTTTACGCCTAGTAATTCCGAGTAACGCTTGCCACCTACGTCTTACCGCGGCTGCTGGCACGTAGTTAGCCGTGGCTTATTCGTGAGGTACCGTCATTTGTTTCTTCCCTCACAAAAGGAGTTTACAATCCGAGAACCTTCGTCCTCCACGCATCGTTGCTGGATCAGGCTTGCGCCCATTGTCCAAAATTCCCCACTGCTGCCTCCCGTAGGAGTAGGGCCCGTGTCTCAGTGCCCTTGTGGCCGGTCGCCCTTTCAGGCCGGCTATCCGTCGTCGCCTTGGTAGTCCGTTACACTGCCAACTAGCTGATAGAATATAAGACCATCTCCAAGCGATAAATCTTTGATATTAAAAAGATGCCTTTTCAATATGTTATGGGGTATTAGCAATCCTTTCGGACTGTTATTCCCCACTCAGAGGTAGGTTTCTTATACATTACTCACCCGTCTGCCACTAAACTTAATCTATAGCAAGCTACAAACTAAGTCCCGTTCGACTTGCATGTGTTATGCACGATGCCAGCGTTAACTCTGAGCCAGGATCAAACTCTCCATTAAAATTATTTATCTTTATACTCTTGCGAGCTTAAAGACAAACAATCGTTAACAGCGAGCTGTTGACTTTTGACTCTTACTTGTTTGAATTAACTTGGTGTCTTATTTTTAAAGTATAAGACTTAACTTATGAGCTTTTGAACTGTTTTGCCTTACGGCGCTTTCATTTCAAATCGCCCATTCGCACATTGCTGTCAAATTTTCAGAGAGCGAAACTTCCCCGCTGCTTTTTTCCGCTTTCGAAAAAAGCAAGGAAAGTTTTTCTTCTTTCTTCTCCGTAGCTTCTCTGCTACAAAGATAGTATAACAAAATCTTTAGGATTTGTCAAGCCTTTTTTAAAATTTGGCTTTTGTCAAACTCGGCTTGTCAATCACTACACTACTACTTTAGCATATTTGTTGAGATTTGTCAACTCTTTTTTGCAAATTCTCATGGCCTGCTTCAAACGGCTTAGGGGTTGCTGCCTAATATATACTCCTTGATTATTCAAGAAAGTCACGGTTGCTAAGAACCAAAGGGTCGGGCAGACTTTAATGTTTTGTTTTTTGTTGCAAAACTAACTTGATTGATTAGGTTCAGTCCATCGTTTGTACCTTTATTATAATATGTTAGGTGATGTTTCGCCGTCAAAAAGTTTTCTGTTTACAACTTAAACGAAAAAGAAGTTTTGTTACTTTGTTAAAAGATCAATTCCAACTACAAGATATAGTTTAGCAAAAAAGGACAGAAAAGTCAAGGCCCCTATTTTCTTATTTTTTCAAAACCTGGAAAAAGGGCTCTTGAAAACTTCCGTGGAAACAAATCCGTTTTTGTTTCCTATGTAATTAGTATAGCAGTTTTAAAAACTTTTGTCAACATTTATTTTTCCGTCGGATAATTTAAATAATTTGACAAGTTTTTAAAAAACAACGGTCAAAACTGTACAGTTTTTCAGTACTACCAATTACATAGAGATTATAACAAAAATATATGTAACAAGCAAATGCCCGCGCCTACTTTTAAAAGTAAAGCACGGGCCAGACAAGAATTAGAAATCAGGACAACCTATTACATTCTCAGAAGTAAGCCCAAATTGTGAACACAAAGCTCCCTGACAATGCTGGCCATTGTCATCCAAACTTAGGAACACGTTATTATTGCCTTTTTTGAAACCAAAACAAGCCGCTTCCGGGCTACCACCAGCATTGGAAGTGTTATAATAACAATCGCTCCAACTAGATGCTGGGCACGCAACCGTACAACTAGCCCCAGAACAAGCATCTCCAAATGTCCAGTTAACATCTATGTCCAAGGATTTTAATCGAGGGCCATCTCCGTGAAAAGTGCGCCCTTCCAACCTATACACTTTTAACGCTTTACGAAGCGCACTTAGGTTAGTCCATACGCCGGTTAAACGGCTTTTTTCTACCGCTTTATTGTACTGCGGTACGGCCACGGCAGCTAAAATGCCGACGATTAAAACAACTACCAACAACTCAATAAGCGTGAAACCCCGCCGGGTGTTTCTGTTTGTCATACGTTTTCCTCACTGTTTAATTTTTACAATTCGCTCCGCCGGAAACGTACCCAAAAAGAAACGGCTCGCTGTATCTATGGGACAATGACAGACCATACATACAACGGCCGTAGCTTACCGTACAAAACGATAAACATTAAGCATAAAGACAGCAGGGTTCGAGGGCCTGCCTCCTTATGCCTATATGCCATTGTTTTTGGCGTCATTGTCACCTTAACAGGTTCTGCGTTTCTTAAACGCTTCCAAAAACAGATTAAATTGTACTCATAGTATAATAAAAAAACGCCAAAACGACAACTTTTATTAAATAGCAAAATTGGGTCTTGAAATTTTTAAAAAAACACTTATAGTATCAGTAGTACTTAGGAACGGTTCGTTGTCCTTGGTTGCAGTTGCAGTGTTCACCGTGTGGATGCCGATTGCGTGAAGACCCGGATATGAACTTTCTTAACGAAAACGGAACATGGAGTCATGAAAATGACACGAATGAGCTAAACCCCCGACATAATACGCGGGGGTTTAGATTTTGTATGGGTAAATTTTATTTCCAAACGCCCGGGCCGTGGTAAATGGGGTCCTTACCGGCTTTCTTTTGGGCGCGGTAGTCGGCCAGGGCAGACAAGACCTCGCGGCGCAGTTTAAAAATAGCGTAGAGGTTAATAAGCGCCATAAAGCTCATACACAAATCTGCCAGTCCCCACGCCAAGTGCAGTTGCATAACGGAACCTAACAAAATCATTCCGCAAACCGCCATACGAAACAGTACCATAGTACGGCGTTTTTTGCTCAAAAATTCTACGTTGGCCTGCCCGTAATAATAGTTGCCAATAATGGACGTAAATGCAAAGAGCAGCACGCTGGCAGAAATAAAATAATTACCGCCGGGACCCAATTCTTGCGTAAGTGCTGCCTGCGTTAATGCAATACCCTCCAATCCCGGGAAACGGGTATATCCTGCCAACAACACAATAAATGCCGTACAACTACAAATCAGTAGCGTATCCACAAACACCCCAAAGGCCTGCACATATCCTTGTTTAACCGGGTGTGAAATGTGCGCTGTAGCCGCCGCATGTGGGGCACTGCCCATACCGGCTTCGTTGGAAAATAAACCGCGCCGTGCGCCAATCATCACGGTAGCGCCCAAAGTTCCGCCAGCTACTTTATGCCAGCTAAACGCGTCGGAAAAAATAAGTGCAAACACTTCCGGTAGTTGCGGCAAGTGTATCACCATTACCAACAACGTAACAAAAATATAGGCAAGGGCAAACAACGGCACTACAAAGGCACTAAATTTAGCAATCCGTTTTAGACCACCAAAGATAATCACCGCCGTCACCCCTGCCAGCAACAGGCCGGTAAAAAGAGGGTCCGTACCAAACGAATTTTGCAAAGATTGGGCAATTGTGTTGGCTTGCACCGAGTTAAACATAAAAGGAAAAGTAGCCAACAAACTAACAGAGAAAGCAACCGCTAACGGTTTATTATGCAAAGCTGTTTGAATGTAATACGCTGGCCCGCCACGAAATTGCAAACCCGACTGGACCTTATAAATTTGGGCTAGGGTACTCTCGGCAAAGGAGGATGCCGCCCCCAAAACCGCAATCAGCCACATCCAAAAAATAGCCCCCGGGCCACCGGTGGTAATGGCTAACGCTACCCCTGCAATATTACCGGTTCCCACACGGGAAGCGGTACTAATGGCAAAAGCTTGAAAAGAAGAAATGTGCCCTCTTCCACGGGACGTTTCCTCCCCGCCTAACATCAGGCGCAACATCTCCCGCGGGCGCACAAACTGCACCCAGCGGGTAGCCCACGTAAAATAAACACCCGCCCCAACTAAGGCGGCCATTAAAACATAACCTAAACAGCGGTCATTGACAAATGCAACGAAGGACGAGAAATTATCTGCCATAATGCTCCTTTATTTGCGGGTACAAACAAAAGGGCGCACAAACTTACATATAGTATAGCTTTTTTGGACCCAGTTAGGGTAATTTTTCCAACTTGTGCTGTAACCAGTTGTCAAATAAACGGTTACTGACCAAAATAGCGGGAGTGGCCGCCAGGGTAGCGTAAATAGTACTACGGGGAATTTTAACCCGACGGGAAGGGTCTAACAACGTGGAGGTTTGGCTTAATTTCAACAACGTGTCGGCCGTCCACAATATCGGCCATGCTACCGCCGCACGTACACGCACAGAGGTTTTAGGGATGGCATAAAAGTAGGCGAAGGCTTGTTGTAAATTTTGTTTACCCCAAGCAATCCATTTTTGTTTAATGGGTTCAAAACGGGCTGAATTTTGAGAAATTAACAAATCATTGGCACTCAGTCCGGCGGCTTTGAGTTCCTCGTTGGGGAAGTAACAACGCCCTAGTTGAAGGTCTTTGGGCGCGTCGCGCAAAATGTTCACTATTTGCAACGCATCACCTATTTGTTCGCCCAATTGGAAAAACAATTCTTGCGGCAATTGCACCTCGCCGGTTTGCCAAATCAACTTACTCCAAAATAACCCTGGTTTTCCACCCATTAAACGGCAATACTGTGTTAAATCTTGCGCGGTTTTAAAAGCCACCGGGGCGGCGTACATTTTGTTAGGGAACGTTTGCAAATCAATTTCCATGCCCAGGCAAACAGAGGTCACTACCTCTTCAATTAAAGCCTGCTGGGCCGCCGGAATAGCTGCAAACGCACGGAAACAATCGGTTAAATGAGAAAGAAGCGCATGTTCATAATGATTTTCGGCACTGCCGGAAATTTCATATATCAACTGCATTTGCTGGCTGGCATCCCGCTTATGCACCCAGTGGGGAAACTGTTCAATCCAATACAAACGGCGTTCGCGCGGCAGAAGGAGTGTATCAGCAATCGTATCGGCGTAGCGGCACAACAAGTATGCCAATCCAAACGCCGGGCGAATAGATGCAGGCAACATTTGCGCACTTAAATATAAACTGCGCGAAGTATGTTTTAAAAGGGTTTGCAAACGCATATGTATAGGATAGCAAAATAAACTACTAAAAACAAAATTTGTACACGTGAAAGAAGGCTGCGCCAATTTACAGCGCAAACCTTCTTTTGTTTGTACCCGTTTTGTTTTTTATTGCCCTGTTCACGCAAGGCAAATTTAAAACCCCGCCGGTTTAATTCAAAGGGCGGGGTTTAAAAGTAAAAAGTGTAAATTCAAATCATTCCCACCCAACAAAAAACTCCTCCAACCCATTATTATGGTTAAAGGATGCATTATATTTGGTGTTTAAAATGATTTGCTTCATAGCTTTATCATACCAAGTTTAAAATAAACTGTCAACGAACTAAAGTGTCTGTTTTACTGCTTTAATACAGCCCGAATAATTTTCTCAGCCTGTTTATCCATTTGCGCGCGGTCTTGCGCGGTGTGGTCGTCCATGCCTGCCAGGTGCAACGCCCCGTGTGTAACATACATAAGCATTTCCTGCAAAATAGTATGACCAAAACTTTTGGCGTTGTGCCGCGCCACCGGATAACACACAAAAATATCCCCAAAACCCCAGGGCTCTGCCGCAGGCAACACCGGAGGACAGACATTATTAAAAGAAATCACATCCGTTACATAATGGTGGTTTAAATACTGTTTGTTTACACGCAAGATTTCGGCTTCATCCACAAACACGACATTAACTTCTATATTTCGCCGGGCAAATTGTTTAAGCCCTTTTTCCAATGCACGGGTAAAAAGCCCCGTGCGGCGCAGATACTTAGGAATAGAAGTATGGTAAAAAATGTGCACTATCATACGTAACGGACTTGCTGCAAAGTTCTTATAGCTAAAACTTATTTTTACCGCGCGGCATTACAATAATGCCCGAAGGGTCAATGTAGTATTTTTGGGAATCTTTTTCCAAATCTAACCCGATCGTTTGCCGGGCCGCTACAGTATTAAACCGATCCATAATTACTTTTTTGAGTTTACAACCGGGTTTAATTTCACAATTGTCCATAATGACGCAACCCTCTAATTCGGCCCCTTCGCCAATGAGGACGCTATCACTAATTACACAATTTTTGATTTTTGCCTTGGGACTAATAACACACCCATCCCCAATCATGGAATTGACAACGTGTCCACCCAAAAATTGGGTAGGGGGTACACGGCGAAGCGTAGTGCTAATGGGCCAAAGCGGATTATTTAAATCCAGCTTGGGTTGGGGGCCCAACAAATCCATGTGGGTTTGCCAAAAAGATTCTATAGTACCCACATCACGCCAGTAACCTTGTTCTTCATAAGGTTTGGCACCCGGCAATTTTTGACTTTGGAAATTATATGCATAGGTACGGTAGTCCGTTAAAATTTTAGGCAAAATATGTTTACCAAAATCCAAGGCGGGCGTGTCGGAAAAGCGTTTTTGAAGCACTTGCAATAGCGTGTCGGTATTAAAAATGTAATTACCCATAGATGCATATGCCGCTTTAGGATTGCCGGGAATGCACTTAGGGCGGGCAGGTTTTTCATCAAATTGAACAATGCGCCCGTCTTCGTTGGTACCCAACACACCAAACGCACTGGCCGCCGACAAAGGAACTGTATTGGCCGCTACGGTTACATCCGCTTTGTGTTTTACGTGGAAATCAATCATTTGCCGCACATCCATACGGTAAATGTGGTCTGCCCCAAAAATAGCTACCAAATCAGGCGCAAAATCTTTAACCAGGTTAATATTCTGTCGTACTGAATCTGCCGTACCGCGATACCAAATTTCTCCCAAACGCATTTGCGGCGGAACGCAAGTTAAAAAGTGGTCACTTACAATCCCTTCTGTACGCCAGGTGGTACGCAGGTATTCGATTAAACTTTGCGACAGATACTGCACCAATACATACGAAGAAAAGATGCCCGAGTTTACAAAATTAGACAATACAAAATCCACAATGCGGTACTTGCCGCCAAACGGAACGGAAGGTTTTGAGCGGTCTTTGGTAAGCGGATAGAGCCTTTCGCCCTTACCACCAGCCATAATCATCCCCAGTACTCTCATAGAATTTTCTGCTTAAGCAGCCCCCAACGGTAGCTGTTTATTTAAGGCTTCAAACGCTTCCCAGGCCCAAGGCATTTTTTCCTGCACGATTTTGGCAATTACATCCGCGTATACGCGGATTTCATACTGGGCATGTTGGTCCGTGCGCAAACACAGGAAGTTAAATAAACTGCGGGCATTAACACTCCAATAAAATTGCGTATATTGGCACACGGGCAACACCCCGCGGGCCATTTCACGTGCAACTCCGGCTTCAATAAGTTTGTGGTAGGCAGCATAAGAAGCCTCTATACTTTCCTCGTAAATTTTGCGCAAGGCAACCTGGTCTAGGCTGGCACTACTTACA
>JAZLAA010000163.1:0-8923 GCA_045612945.1 Elusimicrobiaceae bacterium | reverse complement strand
AACATACCCCTACCGGGGCCGGACTGGGTGGGGGCTCTTCGGACGCGGCAGGGATGTTACTGATCCTATGTGAGCATTTTCATAAAAATCCGCATGACGTACTACCGTTGGCTACCCAATTAGGTGCGGATGTGCCTCTCTTTATATATCCGGATACATTTTTAAAAGGGGAAGGAATTGGAGAAAAGTTAACCCCTGTTCCAACCACTGAGCCGTTACCGTACCTAGTGTTACTGTATCCGCAAACCGCCGTATCCACCCAAGAAGTATTTGCCCGCATGAAGGTACCTTCTTCGTCAGAAGTGTTGACAAATCTTTCCAAATTAGATAGACTGATAGATGTTGTAGGAAACGCAGGCCCACTTGCACAGTGGCAGGCGTTGCTCTTTAATAGACTAGAAGAGATTGTTCTCCCGCTTGTTCCCGCGGTACGGCAAGGATGCCGTATGCTGGGGCAGGCAAATGAAGGAATATGTATGATGTCTGGGTCAGGTTCCACCGTGTTTACATTAGTTGGCACTAAGAAACGGGCGGAAGAAATTGCAGCGAAACTGCAGCCCGAGCAGGCACTGGTTTTTCCAGTAGCTTTTTATAAAGGAGCTATTCATGCAGATTACGGAGATCAGAATACATCTAATGAATGAGGACCGCCTAAAAGCGTTTGTCAGCGTAACGTTTGATAATTGCTTTGTGGTGCGTAACATGAAGATTGTACAAGGGAACAATCATTTGTTTATTTGCATGCCTTCTCGTAAAGAGGCAGACGACGAATACAGGGATTTAGCCCACCCGATTACGCGGGAATTTCGGGGTTACTTGGAAAAAGAAGTGTTCCAAGCGTACGAGCAGGAATTGAAAAATAAGTCGGACAAGCACCCTGCCACCGAAGCACAACCTAACTAGATGAGTTTGTTGCTGATGGTAGTAAATGTACCGCACAGCTAAATTTACTTCCGGATGGTGAAATGGTATCACTACTGGTTTTGGTCCAGTCATTCTAGGTTCGAGTCCTAGTCCGGAAACCATATAAAACCCCCCACAAATGTGGGGGGTTTTATATGGTTGGCAGACAGCAACACCAACTGCTTGGTGTTGCGCTAGGACGAGAAAGGCGCAGCGATGTTTTTGTTTGAGCGTGCGTAAGCCGCGAAAGGCAAAAACCGCGAGCCCGGACTGCAGAAAAATTCCGTCAGGAATTTTATCGGAAGGAGAGGCCTAGTCCGGCACAAAAATTTCCCCCCACATTTGTGGGGGGTTTTATAATGGCTGACTATTGCTGTTAACAGGCACTATGTACGCGCTCTTCAATAGGAAAAAATGTCTTTTCGGGAGCTTGTTTATGCAGGGCCACACCAAAAGGCATTTGGGCAATGAGTTTCCAATCCAGCGGTACGTGAAATTGGCGGTGTACCTCGTGATCTACCAGTGGGTTATAATGCTGTAAACTGGCCCCCATGCCATTCTCGGCCAACGCCGTCCATACAGCAAATTCCGCCATCGCATTGGCCTGGTAGGCCCACAACGGAAATTGCTCCGCGTAGGCAGGATATTTGGCCTGCAGCGCACGAACCACGCTCCAATCTTCAAAAAATAAAAACGTACCATACGCCCCGGCAAAAGCTGCCAGTTTTTCTTCGGTTGGGGCAAATTTTTCCGGCGGAACAATTTGCTGTAATTCGTGCCGGACTAATTGCCAAAATTGTTCATGTTTAGAGCCGCAAAGAATGAGCACGCGTGTGCTTTGGCTGTTAAAAGCACTGGGCGCATGTTTAACTGCTGTTTGTACCAGTTTCTCAATCTCTTCCTTGGGCAAGGTGCTTTTGTTGGTTAGGTCATAGCGGGTACGGCGTTGTTGGATTGCTTCTAAAAATTGTTGTTTCATCATTTTCCCCCTTTTATGGTTTGTGTTAGTAGGATAAAAGTTTTAATTCTTTGCGTCAACCTGTAAAAACTAATTAGAATTTTTGCTATAATAAAGTATCTTTACTCGCAGGAGGTGCTGTTTAGACACACCCACAATTTTATTCTGTTTTTGGAGCTGCACTTCGGGTGCAGATGCGCTTTTAGGCAACTAAAAGCCGTTACCAAGCCAAAAACAGCTGTTTTTAAGGCACAAAATGGCAGACCTTCGAAACCTGCTGTTTTGTGCCGAGTGCTTGCCTTCGCAAGGAGGTAAGCCACGGCTGTTTTGTTTGGGGTATTGGTAACGCTCAAGCAAAAATGGCCGTTTTTGTTTTGCTTGAGCCAACTCATAACAAGGAAAATAAAAAATGAAAAAGCAAAATAACCAAGCGTTTACGCTTATAGAATTATTGGTAGTGGTACTTATTATAGGTATATTGGCGGCTGTGGCTGTGCCACAATATCAGAAAGCTGTTTTAAAAAGCCGGATAACGGAGGTAAAAACACTTATAAACGCCGCTGAAAAAGGAATGAACTTGTACATACTCAAGAATGGATTTCCCAACTCTGGCAAATGGCTGTTACCAGAGGAACTAGATGTTAATTTGAAAAACGCTTACTTTTCTTCCTGCACTGCCGGCGATGGTTGTATTACCAAAGATGGCTTGTGGGCTTTTGGTATGTGGGCCGATACATCATTTTGGAGTATTCACATGTTTCCTGCGGGCCATGGAGTTGATATATTTGGTAGTTTATTCATTCGTATTCGACATGGGGATACAGATTCATACCACTGTGGATATACAACAGACAACGGGAAAACTACGTGTGAAGCGCTAGCCGCCGGTGACCCACGCTGGACCATAGAATTAGGTTCATAAAAAATAGTAACAGCCCGGGCACGCAGTTTTTGCCGCGACTGCGTGCTAGGGCAAACTAATTTTGCACTAGTACGTAATAAATAGGAAATGTTCAAAGTAAAATGCCCTAATTCCGGGGGCAAACGAAGGAACGAAATCGGATAAACCTGAACGTTAGCGAATTTTTCAAAGGAATTTGGCCTAGGGCTAGGCGCGAAAAGGCGAAGTATACTGTGCGCAACGGCGCGATAGCGCCGAGGGATTTGAGCCTTTGAGCAACAACGCCCTAGGCCAAATTACGAAGAAAAATACCCCCGGCGGGAGTTGAACTCGCAACCTCTTCCTTAGGACGGAATCGCTCTATCCAATTGAGCTACGGGGGCGTTAAAAATTTAACGTTTTTTGGAAGATTTCTTAGCTACTTTTTTACCTGGTTTTTGCGTAGCTTTTTTTGTCTTTACCGCGGCTTTGGCAACTGTTTTTTTAACAACCTTCTTGCCCGTTTTTTTAACTGCTTTCTTAACGGTTTTTGGGGAAACTGGCTTTTTAGCTGCTTTACGGGCGGCTTTTTTGGCTAACGCTTCTTTGGCAAGAGCTACTTTATGGCGAATGAGTTTAGCCAGCGGGCTATCTTCAATTTCATCCCCCAAGATATTGGTCTTTACCCGCGGACGCATAGCGGTATGTAATTTGGTAGTACGGTAATTTTCGTCCGTCATTTCCAAAATTCCAGCCCGCTGGGCAGCCCGGCGTAAGGTACGGATAGCGCGCTCTTCAATTTGGCGCACCCGTTCACGCGATAAACCCAATACTTCCGCCACTTCGCCTAAGGTTTTGGGTTCCTGGTCATCTAGGCCATAGCGCATAATAATAATGTTGCGGTCACGCTCATCCAAATCATCCAAGCTTTGTTGGATGCTGGCTTGGTTTTCGTTTTCTAAAAATACGTCGTGCGGGTTGCCGCGGCCATCGTCGCTAATTACATCTTCCAGGGTCATTTCGTCTTCCCCATATACTAAAGAGGTAAGGGAATCAATCCCTTGGGCCGCACTCAACGTATCAATAATAGATTTAACTTGCCGGGCAGATAAATCCAGCTCCTGTGCCATTTCACGCAAAGACGGGTCCCGCCCGTTGGCTTCTTTGAGTTCGTTCCAGGCACGAAACCACCGTTTTAAATTGCCCCAGGCATGGGAAGGTATTTTAATAGAGCCGGATTGCTCTTCAATATATTTGCGGATGTGTTGTTCAATCCAATATACCGCGTAGGTAGAAAAACGGTAACCTTTTTGAGGGTCAAACTTTTCAATGGCTTGTAAAAGGCCCAGGTTACCTTCCTCAATTAAATCCATCAACTCCAGCCCGGGACGCTGGAAACGCTTGGCCGTGGGAATAACCAGACGCAAGTTCATCTCCATAACACGGTTTTTAGCGTCTTCGTCGCCTTTTTTAACTAACTTCCACAACCGTGCCATTTCTTCGCGGTCAATTTCTTTAGTAATTTTACCGAGGTGTTTAAAATATTCGCTTACACTGTCTATTTCTTCATATTGCATATCATTATCATATCAAATTTTGGCCACAGCTCAACGCTTTTTTCTAATTATTTTTTCTATCCCACAAAAGGATTTTTCTTGTTATAATAGAGGTATCTTTTGTGTAAGGAGGGAATATGAATATACAACGGCCGCCCAAGTCGTTTATGCAAATTGTGTATATGTGCTTGGGCTTTTTTGGTATTCAGTTTGGTTGGTCTTTACAAATGGGAAATATGAGCGCCATTTATTCACGCTTAGGGGCTACGGAAGCGCAAATCCCCATGTTGTGGCTGGCGGCCCCGGTTACCGGGCTTTTAGTACAACCGATCATCGGCTATTTTAGCGACCGTACCTGGTGCCGCTTAGGCCGACGGCGGCCCTATTTTTTAGGCGGAGCTATTTTCTCTGTATTTGCACTGTTTTTAATGCCCCAAGCAACCGCTATTTGGATGGCCGTAATTGCTCTGTGGATTTTAGATACTGCCGTTAACGTAAGTATGGAACCGTTCCGCGCCTTTGTGGGTGATATTTTACCCGAAGAACAACGTAAAACCGGTTATGCCATGCAAAGCGTAATGATTGGGGCGGCCTCGGTAATTGCCTACTGCTTGCCGCAAATTTTAACTTCATTGGGAGTAAGCACCCAAAGCCCTTTAGGACACATCCCCGCCACGGTACGCTATTCCTTTTATATAGGGGCCGTTGTACTCTTGGTAGCTATTTTGGCTACCGTACTCACCACTCCCGAATATCCGCCGGCCGACATGCAAGCCTTTAAAGCCATGCAAAAACAAGCGGCTGACCCGCTACGCTCTTTAAAAGAAATGGGTAGCGCTATGCTTAGTATGCCAAAAACCATGCGCCAACTGGCCGTGGTACAATTTTTTACGTGGGCCGCATTTATGATTATGTGGGTATATTTTACACCGGGGATTGCACAAAGTGTTTTCCACGCACAACCGGGCACCCCCGCCTACGAAACCGCCGCCAATTGGGGCAACATCTGTTTTGCCATTTACAGTGCCGTGGCGTTTGTGTTCGCGTTTGCGTTACTGTGGCTGGCCAAACATTTTTCAGCTAAAAAAATTCATTTATTTTGTTTGGCTGTAGGCGGCGTGGGGCTGGGAATTTTAGGAACCTCCCTAATTGGTGTACAATTTAGTAAAATAAGTTTAGTGGTACCCATGGTGTGTGTAGGGATTGCGTGGAGTAGTATTTTGTCTATGCCGTATGCCATGCTTTCTAATGCGATTGCAGCCGAGAAAATGGGTTTTTACATGGGCGTGTTTAACTTCTTTATTGTTATTCCGCAAATCTGTGTAAATGTGTTATTCGGCCCGATTATGAAGCATATCCTGCACAACAATGCCATTGCAGCCGTAGGGATTGGAGGCATTAGTTTACTGTTGGCCGCCGCCTTTATGCTGCGGGTACAAGAACATCACGCTGAGCAACAAGGGTAAAAAATGAAACTGTCTTTTCAAATCAACTATAAAACGGTATGGGGCGAAACGCTCCATGCCGTGTTGTACCGCGCCCATGCCGCGGCCAACGAAAATAAGATCAACATCCCCCTTACCACCAAAGACGGGCAAACTTGGCAAGGGCATATTCTGTTAGAATTTAATCAGCCGCTTTCCATGGCCTACCATTATGAGGTACGCCGGGAAGGAAAAGTGGTACGCCGGGAATGGTTGCAGTCCTCGCGCACACTGCCGGTGGACCCTAAGGTACAAAATTATTTGTTGTTGGATAATTGGCGCGATTTACCGCAAGATGCGCCCTTGTATTCCTCCGCCATAACAGAAGTATTTTGTCCCCGTAAACGCAAACCGAATAAACTGTTCCCGATTTTTAACCGTACGCTGGTGTTGCGTGTGCAAGCGGCCCAGCTGGTTCCCGGTCAGGCCCTTTATGTAAGCGGAAACTGCCCGCAACTGGGAAACTGGAACCCGGACAATGCCGTTGCTTTGACAGAAACAGAACCCAACGAATGGGTGGTTGCGTTAGATGATGCCCAATTGCCGGATAAGCTGGAGTATAAGTTCTTTGTTAAGGACGATGAACGCGCGTTGTGGGAGGAAGGAAAGAACCGCATCCGCGTGTTACCGCAAGTGCCGCAACAAGAACTGTGTGTGTTGGAAGAAGTTTCCCCCCGTTTTAAACAACCCCATCCGTTTAAAGCAAGCGGGACCGTGGTGCCTGTGTTTTCACTCAAACGCGAAAACGGTTGGGGCGCCGGCGATTTTGGTGACTTAAAAACCTTAGTGGATTGGGCGGTAAAAACCGGCCAAAAAGTCATTCAGCTCTTACCAGTAAATGATACTATTTTAACCCATACTTGGCAAGATTCTTACCCTTACAATGCCGTATCGGTTTATGCACTACACCCCATTTACCTAAATGTGGACGAACTCCCTAAACCGGAACGGAAATTTCAAAAATACTTTGACAAAGCCCGCCAAGCACTCAATGAATTGCCGCAGGTTGACTATGAGGCTGTATTAAAATTAAAACTAGAACGCCTCTACTACGCTTTTGATACCACCGGGCGGGAGCTGTTAGCTACCAGCGGGTTTAAGCAGTTTTTCTCGGATAACGTACACTGGTTGCCCGCGTATGCCATGTTTTGCACCTTGCGCGACCAATACCAAACTGCCCACTTTGCAGATTGGCCGCAATACTCCCAATTTACGTTTGATGATTTGGTGAAATTTTGCCGCCCTTCCCGCGAAGAATATCCGCAAGTATGTTTTTGGTACTACGTGCAGTACTTACTACATAAACAACTGTTAGAGGCCGCGCAATACGCACGCCAACACGGTGTTATTTTTAAAGGAGATATCCCGATAGGGATTGCGCCTGATAGTGTGGAAGCATGGACGGAACCGGCTCTTTTCCACTTGAACGCACAGGCCGGTGCGCCGCCGGATGCCTTCTCGGCCACGGGGCAAAATTGGGGATTCCCCACTTATAACTGGGCAGAAATGGGCAAAGATAATTACCGTTGGTGGCTGCGCCGCTTAGGACATATGTCTGCGTACTTTGACGCCTACCGCCTAGACCATGTACTGGGGTTCTTCCGTATTTGGGAAATTCCAACACACAGTGTACAAGGGCTTTTGGGGCATTTCTCCCCGGCGTTGCCGCTTAGCGCAACGGAAATTAACCAATTTGGCATTTCCTTTAAGCCGGAATTTTTAACCCCGCTGATTACGCAAGAATATCTAGACGAAAAACTGGGCAATTTGACAGATGCCGCCCAAGCGTACTTGGAGAAACAGGAAAACGGCACGTACCGCTTACGCCCAGAATATGATACCCAGCGCAAAGTGGAAGCGGCGTTTGAGGGAAAAGTTTCCGACGAAGATATCCGCTTAAAAGAAGGATTGTATGCGCTTATCTCTAACGTGCTGTTTGTGGAAGACCCGTATGAAGCAGGCAAATACCACCCGCGTATTGCCGCGCTAACAGACGGATATTTTAAAACTTTATCCGCGCCGGAACAGGAGGCGTTTACGCGTTTGTATAACACTTTTTTCTACCAGCGCCATAATGACTTCTGGGCCCAAGAAGCACTTAAAAAGCTTCCCGCGCTTACGCAAGCCACGCACATGCTGACCTGTGCGGAAGACTTGGGGATGATTCCGGCTTGTGTAGAGCCGGTGCTGCAAAAATTGCAGTTATTATCTTTAGAAATCCAGCGTATGCCCAAACAGCCGGGGTTGCTGTTTGCCGACACGAAGAAATATCCGTACCAGTCGGTAGCGACGCCTTCTACGCATGATATGTCTGTCATTCGGGCATGGTGGAAAGAGGATAAAGACTTAACCCAAAAATTCTGGAGCCGCGTGCTGGGCAAGAAAGGAGCCGCCCCCGATGAGGCCGATACAGAAACCTGCAGTGCTATTTTGGCGATGCACTATGCAAGCCCGTCTATGCTGGCATTAATCGGCTTGCAGGATTTGACCGCGATAGACAAAAAATTGCGCGGCCCGGACCCGCAGGCAGAACGTATCAACGTTCCGGCTAATCCGCACCATTACTGGCGTTACCGGATGCCAATGACATTGGAAACTCTACTTAAGGCAGACGGGTTCAATAGCAAGTTAAAAGAGATGATTGAACAAAGCGGCCGCTGATTTTAAGCCGCCTACACAGTTATACCCCCCGCCCTACAGTGGGGGGTTTCGTTATATAAAAAACCCGCTCCTTAACAAGGGGCGGGCTTGAATCCATAAGACCAGCACTATTTGCCGGTTACCACGGTGCAAACTTCGGCATAAATAGCATAGCTTTTAATTTCTTTACTGACCGAGGCTACCTGGGTAATCCGCCCGTTCTTTTTGGCGGCTTCTACAGACATATCCCCTTCAATAAATAACCCCAAATAATTTTTACCGCACGCGCGGCCTACCCGGGTACCCGTGTTACCGGTTACCATAAGCGGTTGTACCGTGTCGCTAAACAGAGCAATACCTACCTCTGTGCTGGGAGTAGCACAGGCTCCTAACAACAGAACCCCAGCGGCTAACAACATAAATTTTTTCATACATACACTCCTTATTGCAGTTAGTTTTACAAATTTTCCTACAAGGGAATATTACCCTTGCGGGGGTTTTT
>JAZLAA010000162.1:0-10434 GCA_045612945.1 Elusimicrobiaceae bacterium | reverse complement strand
AAAATTACACGCGCGTTATTTTAATTGCCAGCGAATCATTCTCTAACAAGTATTTACATCATTTTAACCCCAACATCCCCGCACAAGCTACACAAGAATTAGATAAACTCTATGAAAACTATCCTTCCGCCTCTTTAAAACATGTAACACTTTCTACGCTTTATGGGCTGTCTGTCATTTTTACTTCGCACCCGTTTGTGCGCCTGTCGTACGAGAACGATTATCCCATTTCTGCTGTCAAGGAGCTTAAAAAGCACGGGTTTCACACCGCTTTTTTGCGCGGTGCCAACGAAACGTATATGAACGAACACCTGCTTTTTAAATCCGCCGGGTTTGAGGAAGTAATCGGGGCCACTTATTTTGCCACCCGCCCGGACTATGCACCTTATATTGACTGGTGGGGGCTGTTGGACCGCAAACTTTTTGATTACACCTTGGAATACTTGCAACAACATGCCCAAGAGCCCGTATTTGTAACGCTACTGACGGTAGATTCACACTCCCCTTTGGGCCGGCTGGATTATTTGGGTGAAGATTACCAAGAAATTAACGAAAAATTTTACGATACGCCCACCCTGCCCCGCGCCTTTGCGCGCTTTGGGCAAGACGTAAAACGTTTTTTGGAAAAATTAGACCAAGCTGGCCTGTGGGATGATAATACACTTATCTTACTTACGCCGGACCACCCCACCTATGCAAATATGCCTACAGGCGCGCTCTTTACACCCTTTCAAACAGAGTTTGATAATTTGCCTTTTATTTTAATTACTAAAGAAAAAATTGCCGCCCCACTGGCATCAAACAAGTTGGTTTCTCAGCTAGATATTGCGCCCACCTTGTTGGATTTGCTAAATATAGATATTCCGCACGGTATGTTTGGCCATAGTTTATTTGATACACAAGCCCCGCGCAGTGTGTTTGATATTAAAGAAGATTACGCCGTAATTACCACAGCCGCGGATAAACGCATTGTACCGTTAAACTCCCGCCGCGCAAAAGACCAAGCGCTGTTGCGTTTGATGAGAACCTTTGTCCAGGATTAGGATTTTGTATAATTGAAGTAGATTTTAGCAAAGGAGGTGTTCCCCCCGCCCGCGGGAAAAGAACGAAAAATTTAATCTGTTTTTGGAACTGTACTTAATGTACAGAGCGCTTTGATGTTCAAAGCAACAGATACCCCAGAAACAGTCGTATTGAGGCATATTTGGAAGTCGACATCCAAAGGTGCCGAGTGTTTGCTTATGGCAAGCCACGGCTGTTATACTGGGTCAGTATCTGGGCTCATTATGATCAGCCGTTTTTTTAATGGGCCCCGGCGAAAAATTAGGAGTTATAAAAGATGCTTTATAATCCAAAAAGAGGGTTTACCCTCATAGAGTTGTTGGTCGTTGTTTTAATTATCGGTATTTTGGCGGCCGTAGCCGTGCCACAGTACCAAAAAGCCGTAGAAAAAAGCCGAGCGGCAGAGGCTTGGACAAACATCAAAGCCATTAACGACGCCCTAGCCGCCAAAAACTTGGAAATGGGAACTAAAGACACGAGCTACCCGTTTGACCAGCTGGATGTATCCTTCAGTAACACAGACGGAACCGCCGCCACCGGATATACTTTTGCCGGGGAACATTTTACATACAGGATTCCCGAAGGAAGCGGAACGCCCTTTGCAGGAGCTTTGGCAGGGCAATCATCTTCCGATGCTGTCCTAATGATAGTGGATGGACAAAAACGCTGTTATGGCGCAGACGGATTATCTTTTGCTTACTGTAAAAAAATTGGATTAAACACCAATGTTGAGAATGGTTGTTCCTCAGGTGAGGTAACCGCTAATCTGGGAGGATCTTCTGCCTGTTGGACAGAATAACTTACCTTGCAAAACCCCGGATAATACCGGGGTTTTTAATAATGTATTGCCCGCCCCGCCTTTACCGGGGCATTTTACTTCTAAATATGCTACAATACTGGGGTATTTATTATATTCTAGGAGGATTTTTATGGACACAGCCGCACAAGGCAGTTCCGGATTTTTTTGGTTTTTATTGCTGGCGTTTGCGTTTATTATGATTTTTTTACCCGCACGCAGCCAAAAAAAACGGGAACAGGAACTCAAAACCAAGGTAGATGCCCTACAAAAAGGGGACCAAATTATTTTGGCCAGCGGGATTATTGGCACCGTAGTGGGTTTTAAAGATGAGGCACTTGAAGTAAAAGTAGCCGAAAACGTAAAACTTACTGTGCTTAAAACCGCCGTGGCCGGATTTTTAACTGACCGCACGCAAGCGGCCCAAGGAGGCAAGAAGTAATGTCTAATAAACTAGCTGTAAAATGGGGGCTCATCCTAGCCCTGCTACTGGGAGCCGTCTATTTGATTTATCCTAACTATCAATGGTATTCTAAGCCACTGGCCGAACGCGAAAAGCTGGATGCCTCCGGCGAACGCCCCAAACGCATGCTCAATTTAGGCCTGGATTTACGCGGGGGTTCCAGCCTGCTGTTAGAATTGGACGTTACAAAGCTGGCCGCCAACGACCCGCTGCACGAAGCCATGCAACGCGCTATTGAAATTATCCGCAACCGCATTGACCAATATGGCGTGGCCGAAACTTCTATTACCAAACAAGGCGATAAATGGATTATGGTACAACTGCCGGGGGTTTCCAACCCGCAACGCGCCGAAGAACTGATTGGTAAAACGGCCCAGCTGGAATTTCGCATTGTAGCGAAAGACCCGTCTATTGCCAGTGATGCTTTTGCCAAACTAGAAGAAGCGGACGAACCTTTTGATGCTGACGGAAATTTGAAACCTGAAATTGCCAAATTAGTTCCGCAAGGTTACCAAATTTTGCGTAGCAAAGAAGGTAACCCCACGCTGGTAGAAGCCAAGGCCGATGTAACCGGTGCCGACTTGGATAAAACCCATGTAATTACCATGGGCGAAAGCGGCGGTGCGGAAGTGGCCTTCTCGTTTAAGGCAGACGGCGGCAAACGTTTTGGAAAATTGACCGGCTCCAACCGCGGGCAACATTTAGCCATTGTGCTAGATAACACCATTCAATCTGCCCCGCAAATTAAAGACCGTATTACCAATAACGGTGTCATTAGCGGCAACTTTACCCCGGCTACCGCACACGACTTAGCAATTATGTTGCAAGCCGGTGCGTTGCCCGCCCCGGTACATGTAATTGAAAAGAAAACCATCGGCCCGACGTTAGGGGAAGATTCTATTAAGTCCGGCTTGTCTGCTTCGGGCATTGCGCTACTGATTATCTTGCTGTTTATGGCCGTATATTACAAAGCGGCCGGTGTAATTGCCGATGTGGCCCTGCTACTTAACTTTTTATTCACCCTGGCTATTATGAGCTATTTTTCAGCTACGCTTACGTTGCCCGGTATTGCCGGTATGATTTTGTCGCTAGCCATGGCTATTGATGCTAACGTGCTGATTATTGAACGTATGCGTGAAGAAAAACTGTTAGGCAAACCGGTGTATGAAATTATCAACCTGGGCTATGACAAAGCTTGGAGTGCTATTTTTGACTCTAACATTACCACTATTATTGTGGGAGCATGCTTACTGCAATTTGGCACGGGCCCGGTAAAAGGCTTTGCCGTTACGCTTATTATCGGCTTAGTGGTCAGCTTGTTTACGGCAGTGTTTGTAACCCGTGCCATTTACGAGCTTATTTTAACTTCTAATACCAAGGAGATCAGCTTATGATGCACTTGTTACCTAAAACACACATTGATTTCCTAAAATACCGTAAAGTATATTTCTTTCTGTTTGGACTACTGCTTGTAGTAGGCGCAATATGCTTTTGGTTGAAAGGATTTAACTTAGGGATTGATTTTACCGGCGGAACCATGGTACAGGTAAAATTTAATGCCCCGGTAGAAATAGCCCAAATACGCAGTGCCTTAACGGCTACGGGGGCCAACTCGGAATTGCAATCATTTGGTGATGATTCCTACGCCATCAGCGAAAAAAGCACCTCAGACGAAGTGGGGGTGGTACAAGCCCGTATCGAACACGCGCTAGACTCGTTAGGGGTGCCCTACAGCGTCTTGCAAACCAACTCCGTAGGCCCGGCTGTCGGTTCTAACATGACCGAACGTGCTTTGTGGTCTATTTTGTTGTCTATGGTGTTTATCATCATTTATGTGGCGTTTCGGTTTAGTAACATTTTGTGGGGTATTTCGGGCGTGGTAGCCCTGTTCCACGACTTGTTCCTCATGGCGGTGGCATTTTCCATCACCCAGCGCGAAATTGACCTGGTGGTTGTGGCGGCTTTCTTAACGGTAGCCGGCTTCTCTATTAACGACACTATCGTCATCTTTGACCGCATGCGTGAAAACGTGCGTTTGCACCCCAAAATGAGCTTTGGAGAGCTGATTAACCTCTCTATTAACGAAACGCTCTCCCGTACGATTATTACCACTTTAACCGTACTGTTTGCCCTGCTTATTTTGTATTTCTTCGGCGGGGAAGTTATCAACTCCTTTGCGTTTGCCATGCTTATTGGGTGTATTTCGGGTGTATATAGTACCATTGCGTTAACTACTCCTTTGGTGTACACCTGGAGCCACGGCGTGTATCATGACGGTAGCGAGCCCAAACCGGGCCCGGCCCATAAACCTCAACAAGCCGTAGCTGCTTATCATGCGGCCAAGCAGGCCATCCGCAACGAGGGTAGCAACGCCCGGCGCAAAAAACGCCGCAATCACAGATAGTTTATTTGGAAACAGAGCCCCAGTGAAATGGGGCTCTGTTAGACGTTTTACAAAGGGGGCTTTACCAAAGGCCCGGTTTGCAAACCGTTTAACACAGGGGAGTACCATGCGCAAAATTAAACGTTTTAAAATTACCTCGCGCGAACGTGAAATTTTGAACCGCCTCATGCGGGAATTGCCGCTACTTCGCCGGGCCGGATTTCAAAGCCAGCCGGAAGTATCCGCCTTTATTAATACCCTGTTTAAAGAGCTAGACCCCGGGGTCGTGTATGAATTCAACCAAGATGCACATTGGGAACTGGATGACCAAAGCATTATTCACAAAGAAATGTTTTCCGCTTGTGCAGTAACCCTCGGTAGCAACTTGGAAAAGTTCCTCCAAAATTTGCCCAATGAGGACAAACGTACCGTAGCGGTAATGGTACTGTTGGAATTTTTGAAAACAGCTGTTTTATTTGTAGTGGATTTGATTAAAGAACAGGCCGAACGGGAAGAATGTGAAACGTTGGATTTACAGTTTGTTTATCTTCCCCCTTTTGGCGTGGCCGGGGCCCCCAAAATGCTACGTGAAGCCATACGTTTGGAGCCCACGCTGGTTACCAAGGCCTTACCGGGCATTTTAACGCATTTAAACGCACAAAAAATAGAGGTTTCGCTAATCGGGCAAACACTAGCCCCCCAATTTACAGCGGTATTTTTTGTGCCGTGGCAAAAAGCTAAGAAAAAAGGAAAAAAGTAATGCAACCCGATGAAAAACAACCCTTTTCTTTCAAACACACCTTGGGCTCTACGCTCGCCTGGTGGTACACTGTCTTTTTGGGCTGGACCACCCGTATCTATTGGTTTAAAACAGCGGAGGCTAAACAACTGGAAGAAAGCGGACACGGCCTTATTTACGCGGCGTGGCATAACCAACAGCTTTTTTTACTCTACCCTTACAAAGGGCAGAAAATAGCCGCCTTGATTAGTCAATCTTCCGATGGAGAGTATATTGCGCGCGTACTACCACATTTTGGTATGAAGGCGGTACGCGGCTCTACCACCCGCGGCGGAGCACGGGCACTCATTAAGCTGTTGCAAGCCGCGCGTCAAGGATATGCCCCCATGTTAACGCCCGACGGCCCCCGCGGCCCTATTTACACCGTGCAACCCGGTATTTTATTTTTGGCTAAAAAACTCGGCTGGCCGATTATCCCGGTAGGCACCGCCCTATCGCACAAATTCAAGGCAGGTTCGTGGGACAAGATGCGCGTACCCTTGCCTTTTGGCAAAACCGCTTTAACCTATGGCAAAGCCATTTGGGTTAAAACGGAAGAAGATTTTCCCCGGGCGGCCAAAGAACTGCAAGCCGAGCTCAACCGCTGTAGCGATGCCAGTGAGTGGTTTTGCAATAAAGTACATTTTGATTGCACAAAAGGGTAACCCCCCCCCCGGTTAACACTGGGAGATTTCTTTAAGAGTTCCTCGCCTTCCTTTGGATAATCCGCCAGATGCCTAGCTACAACCCCTCAATCCCTTGAGTATTTCCTTGTTTATTTCTTCTTGTCATTTATCAAAATGATGACTTTTTATAAAGGGAACAGACAACTTTTCTATACTTCACCATCCCGGGAAATTTTATAGCACAACAATAAAAAAGCACCGCCCGGCATTTGCCGGGCGGTTGTTATTACCTAGGATAAGAAAACTTAGAATTGGAAAGTAAGGTTTACCTCTGCACCTACCCCGCGGCGTTTGCCCGCCTGGCCAAAAACCGTCAACCGGGAAGTAAGCGGTAACATAGTGTCGTCGCTCTTGTAAGACAAGCCCACATCTGCGCGGCCACTGGCACCTTTTAATGAGGCAGACTGGTCGTCTAACCCGAGCACGGACAACTTGGACTTTCCATCAAATTCATACATTCCGGATACCCCAGCCATCGGCACGAACCCGCCCCAATTTACATTGACAAACTGATAGTCGGTACCCACTTTGAGGGACAAGCTTTGCATTTCATCATATTTGATTTTTTGGCCTAAGTTATCGTTCACGCTGTCGGAAGTTTTACGCAACCACTGGGCACGGGCATATACATCCCAATTTAAAGCAGGGGTTTCCACAAAACCCGCGGTGGCTCCGTAATAGGCCCCGGCAGTTTTTAACCTGGAAAGCAAGTCATTAGACTTAAAGTCCAAACGCATGTATCCCACTTCGGCCGTGGCTTCTAAGCGGCCTGTATCGCTATACTGGAAGGCCGTCATGAGTCCGCCACCGTAAGCAGAAGCAGAACCCGTAGCTTTAATGGGGAAGGTTTCATAACTACCGCCGGAATACTTAACAAAGAACCCGCCCAACCAATTTGGATTCATCTTTTTCCAGAATCCCGCTTGCGCCAAGCCGGCATTCAAATCAAACCCACTACCCGTTACATAGCGCGTATGATGATAACCGCCATTTAGGAACGTGTTTTGTTCGTCCGGGCTTTGCCACGCTTCTGCCAAAGTGCCAGAAAGCATATCCGCTCCTTCCGTGGCTAGGGCTAGGCCCACCAGCGGTACCTGGCCATATACTTCGGCATTGGCATGGTCTTTAGAGCTAGCCAACACCCACCCCACCGTAGTGGCATTTTCTTTGGTAGGGGTTAAAGAGTAAGAATATACACCCACTTTATTGTGAGTTAATTCCACCGCATTATCCATCAAATCCGTAACTACGGCATTTTGTTCCACATTCGTTAAATCCGCTGTTGTTTGGGTTTTAATAATAGTAGCCGCCCCTTCCCCTACATTGGAATCCAAAGAAACCAAAGCATTGACATTATTGAAATTAAAGTTAATACGGGTATCTAAGTCCGCCTGGACTTGCCACACATTATTAAAGTTTTGGAACTGGTTTTTATTTGCATAGGTAACAAACCCGCCAGATCCATTGGAAACGTGGTCAAACACCAAGGTATTGGTCGTTTGCCCAAAGTAGGAGCTACCCCCATATAGCACCGTGGTGGGAGTTAGGGTGGTATTTCCTTTGATTCTAACAATATTGTTGGAAGTTTGCACGTTATAAGGCTTTAACTCAGAGCCTACCACCAAACCACCGTATACCGCACCGTTAATAGCACTGTTTTCCAAAACTACTTCGTTATTACTGGCCGAAAAGACCATATCGTTGGTATTTATGTTCTCGTTATTGGAACTTGTTACCGTGGTACCCGTGCCGTCTTCTCCGGCATCATACACCGTGGTAGTTTTTGTCTTACCGTTTACCTCCACTACGGTTTTGGTGTATTTACCGGTGCTGGTATCTTCATCATAATCGTATGTCCAGGTGGTGTAATGTTCCGAATGGATTTGGCCCGCCATACCACCGATAATGTTGGCATTGACGGCACTGTCTTTAATGTACACGATATTGCCATCACTATTACCGCCGGCAGAACCCGCATTTGCCAAGATAGTAGCCGTAGGAACGGTAGTAAAAGATTCCGGTAAATTGTGTTCCGCATCCGGTATAGGAATACCCACGTTGTTATTAGTCTGCACGGTATAATCTAAGCTGGCACCGCCATAGACGAAACCATAGGAATCATTAAAATGATTAGCGTTTACTACATTTCCATAGATATCCCGCACAGAGAATAAATTAGTAGCGGTTAAGTCCGCCATATCAAGCATGTTACCAAAAGAGTAAGTCTGCCGGTTGACCGTTAACCCACCCAACGTATCCAACAATACCTCGTTGTAACTGGAAAGCCCAGCCAAGTTCAGGGCCGCCCCTACCTCTTTAGCGGTAGTGCCCGCCGTCAGATTGGACAAAGTTAAACGGTTGTAAGCACTGTAGGCGTTGTACGGAGTGTCGTTAATATCTTTATATAGCGAAGTAAATACGCTATAGAACAAACCATTACTAACCGTAGCATTTGATACTTCCAACTCGTTGCCACCGGCGTTAACTGAATCGGCTTTTACGACGTAAGCATCACCTACGGTAGCTCCATTTTGAATCTTGACCGTATTTCTGTCAAAAGAGAGTGCACTGCTGTTCCCTTCTTCGTAAATCTCAATTCCGCTATGTTGTGCACCAATAACAGTGCCTACGGTGGAGTGGTCCACTACTACCGTGTTGCCGGTAGAACTAAGGGTTCCATCACTTCCGTACACTTCACTGACTGTAGAATTATTTCTTATAAGGACAGCGTTGTTATCTGCGGTAAATGCCAAATGCACCAACAATCGGTTTTCGTCATCCACGTCCACCCCCGGCACTAACCGCACATCCACTGCACCGCCGTATACGGCACCGTCAACCACTGAATTATCCACCACCACCGTATTACCGTTTGCAGCACCGCTACCATATCTTGCGAAACCGCCATACACGTTACCACCGGTGTACTTCGTTTGCCAATAACCATTTTCGTCTTGATAATTTACCAAAGTAGAGGAATAAGTAATATTAGAGGCACCAGAAATGAAAACCTGGTTATTGTTGGCCGAACCCGTACTCAAACGGTTGTCTATCTGAGAATCAGGTAAAGCCGCCAACCCGCCAAACACATCACGCCCTTGTATGGTGGAACCACCGGTTATGCTAATTGTGTTACCCGCCGCTTGCGCATTATACACCACACCGCCGGCCGCAAAATCATTCCCGTTATCAAAAGCAAGTTGCGGGTTATCTTCCGTGCTAACCGTACGGGAGTCAATGATAAGAGAGCTGTTGCTTACATTACCAAACATTGAACCGCCCCCCATCACAGGCCCTGTGCCTGAATAGTCCGTTGTCAAACTGCGTGTTTGATAGGAAACATCATTTAAATTCCAGTCGGAAACCACACTGTCTGCGGCTTGAGCCAAAGAAGCGGCCCCAAATAAGACACTAAAAAATACGGTGAACAACTTGCACAACCTTGCGTTTGTCATTACAAAAATTCCTCCCTACGGTTTTCACTCTTATTTAAATTTATCAAATAAACAAAGGCGAGTCAAGCAATTCTATAGAATAAAAAACACATTTTTTAGACACAAGGTCCCAAAAATGTGTTTTAGTGGTTTTGCTACAGAATATATCCCGTTATTTGCGTTGCTTCGCAGGACGTTTGCGTGCCGGTTTAGCCGTAGTGCGCTTGACGGAAGATATCTTCTTTTTTACGGCCGTTTTAGAACCAGTTTTATGTTTGGAGGCTGTTGTGCGGGATTGCTTGGCACAAAATGCCTTCCACCCTTCCAAAGCTAAAGGTAACACCTCATCCATGTGCTTGACCGGAATGAGCGTCAATTCCTTGCGTACCCGTTGGGGAATTTCGCTTACATCTTTTTGGTTAGTGTGCGGATAGAGAATCGTTTTGACCCCTTCACGGTAAGCGGCCAAGAACTTCTCTTTAATCCCCCCCACCGGCAAAATGCGTCCGGTAATGGTTACCTCGCCGGTCATGGCCAATCTCTTTTTTACGGGCAAACCAGTAAGCAAACTGGTAAGTGCCGTGGTAATAACCCCACCCGCGGACGGGCCATCTTTAGGGATAGCCCCTTCCGGGAAATGAACATGGAAATCCGTTTTTTCAAAATCCACTGCTTGACCGTAACCGCGGCTTTGCGCGTACGTTAAGGCAGCACGAACCGATTCTTTCATCACGTTGCCCAACATTCCGGTTAAAATAAGCCCGCCCTTACCAGGCAGTTTAGTGGCTTCAATGGTTAAGGTTTCCCCGCCAACACTGGTCCACGCCAGACC
>JAZLAA010000161.1:0-2413 GCA_045612945.1 Elusimicrobiaceae bacterium | reverse complement strand
AAACGCGTGGTCGGTAGTAGTGTGTGGGAAATGCTATCGTTGGAAGATAAAAACTATATCCGGCGAACCTATTACGATTTGACCTTCGGCGGGAATGTAAAGCCACGCAAAAAAGCAGACGGAACATCCGTGCCGTCCGTGGACCCTACGGCGCACAGTATGTGGCTGGCTTCTATGGGGAGTATTTCCGCGGGTAGTGAGGAAATTTATTTAGACAGCAATACTACTTCTTACACATTTGTTCCCGTGGATAAAACAGCCGAAGACGTACTTAGTGGCGGTACCTATCCGGCTAAGTGGGAACTTTTAACCCGCGGTACGGACTATACCATAGACTACACCCGTGGCATTATTACTTTTAAGCGAACGATTAAGGCCGATGCGGTGATTGCGGTAGATTACCTAAGCACCCAAGGGGACCGGCTTAGCAGTACGCTGGGGACGCCGGGGTATATTAAACTCATTAAAACCGCTAACGATAAACCCGTTACTTCCAGCGTTACCGAAACGGCCAACAAGTTGGAGCTTAAAACTTACTACAACATCGGCGCGCAAAAAATTACGCAAGACAACGGCCAAGGCAACTTTATTTTACGCTTACAAGATGCCAACGGTCAAGCTACTACTAATCCGTATTTTATGTATCCCACGTATGTAAATATGGACTTTAACACCGGTATTTTCTATTTGGATTACCGCCTAGATGATGTTGGATTATATGATACCACGCCTGTGTCTTCCCGTAACCTTAAATTTAAAGTACAGTACCAAAGCACGGTAAAAACATATTTTATTGAGGCGGGCATTGTAGTCCAATCCGAAACTGTGCGCCTAAACGGCCGCACGTTAGCGCGCAATAATGACTATTATATTGACTATACTTCCGGTTTCATTACCTTCTATAAGGGCGAACTTATTACCGATAATTCTGTCATAGATATTTCTTACGATACCACCGGCGGCGAAAGTGCCAACAACGCCGTTTTGGGCGGCCGGCTGGACTATAAACTGTTTGATAAAATTACGTTGGGCTCCACGGTGCTTAAGGAGGGCGGCGAAAAACCCAGCGCGGTACCACAAGTGGGGGAATATGCCAAAGATTTGCTGGTGTATGAAGCCGATGTGAGTGGCAAAGACATCAAACTGGCCGACCCCTTAGCCGTGGACTTTAGTGCCGAGGCAGCTCGTAGTGTGAAAAAACAAAACCTCTTTGGTTACGCTATGATTGACAGTATGAACGACGCCAGCGCACAAGTGGGGGGGAGTATGGTATTTCGGGATTGGATATTTGCCTCTAACCCCAACGGCTACCCTACCTTCCTAAATGCCCTGCGTTGGGACACACAAGAGCTACCCGCATTACAAGTAAATCCCAACGCTATTGCCAACCGCGACGATAAACAGCAAGTCCTTGTGCTTGATTACGACTTTACCCAGGCCCAAGACTATGACCCCAACTTGGACGAAGTGTCTATTGTCTATCCGCTTAGCATCGTGGGGATAGACCTCTCGGACAAGACCTCTTTTGATATGACCTATTTGGGCGAAGCGGGTGGGCCGGACATTAAAGTTACATTTGGGGATGTGGACGAACATTCCGATAACAGTACGGGTATGGATACCGTTTGCGGTACCAATGTGCCCAAAACAGAAGACGTTTATTGCCGCAACAGCCTTGCTCCCAACGAAGACATCGGCTGGCTGTTTACCAACCCGGATGGTACCACTCAGCGTTACAACCCGTTTACTCAGAATATCTATAACTATGAAACCCAACCTAACGGTCGTATAGATACACAGGATTTAAACGGCAACGGCAAATATGATAGCGAAAATATCCCCACGCAGGGTGTGTTTAGTGTTTCCGCTACACAAAATACTTGGCAAACCTATTCGGTCCCACTGGAAATTCCGGCGGCCCAAAAGAGTCAGTGGACAGCCGTGCACCACTTGCGCATTACACTTAAAAAAGGGACTAATTTAAAAGGGCAAATAAAAATTGCCAATGTGGGGCTTTCCGGCACAGCATGGAACCCCGCAGTGGGGGACACGAGCGCGTTTGCTGTGTCGGGCATTAACAATGTAGATAACAGTAATTATACGCCCATTTTTAATTCGCCGGGGGACGGGCAGCAAGTGTTTAACTACCTGTATGGTTCGTTAGATAATTACCGCGAAGTTAACAAAAGTGTTAACGCCTTAGACCAAGCTTTACGCATTAAATTTAATACTTCCTCCACCACGTGTGATAGCGAAGCTTGCTACGCCAACCGCAACTTCCAAACCATGGATTTTAGTCAGCATAAAGAGCTGCGTTTCCTTTTACATGGTGACCCTAGTGCCGCCGGTTCCCAATTCTTCTTAAAAGTAGGAACCGAAGTTAATTACGATAAGATTATCGTGCCCGTGGATT
>JAZLAA010000160.1:0-1999 GCA_045612945.1 Elusimicrobiaceae bacterium | reverse complement strand
CCTTATCTCGTTTCATCAAGAAAAAAGGTAAATTGTGGATTCGCATTTTCCCGGATAAAGCCATCACCAAACACCCGGCCGAAACCCGTATGGGTAAAGGTAAAGGTGCGCCCGAATATTGGGCTGCTGTGGTCAAACCGGGCCGCATTTTGTTTGAATTGGAAGGTGCCAGTGAAGAAGATACCAAACGTGCTATGCGCTTGGCTTCCGACAAACTTCCGATCAAAACCAAATTGGTAACCAGAAGGTAGTTTATGAAAACCAACCAAAAAGCTGATTTAAAAAAGAAAACTTTAGCCGAACTCAATGAAGCACTCGGCAAAGCTCAAGAAAAGAAATTCAACCTTCTTTTCAAACACAGCACCACGCCACTCGCTAACCCGATGGAACTAAGAGCTGTAAGACGCGAAATCGCCCTTCTGCAGACGTTAATTAACCAGAAGGCCGCGGCGAAATAGAGGTTTAATATGGAAAACAAAGAAACCCGCGCTCAACGCAAAGTGCTAACCGGTGTAGTTGTGTCCGACAAAATGGACAAAACCCGCACCGTCAAAGTGGAACGCTTGGTACATGATGCCCGCTATGGCAAAACCTTGAAACGGGCTGCCAAGTTCCACGCGCACGACGAAGCGAACGAAAGCAAACTGGGCGATAAAGTAGAAATTATGAGCACCCGCCCTGTTTCTAAAACGACGAAATGGCGTGTTTCCAAAATTGTGGAAAAAGCCAGAGCATAGTTAGGAGTTACTTAACGTATGATTCAATTAAGAAGCATCCTCAATGTGGCCGACAATTCCGGCGCCCGTAAAGTACAATGCTTTAAGGTGCGCGGTGGCCACCACCGGGATATTGCAACCCTCGGGGACGTGATTATGTGCTCCGTACGGGATGCAATCCCTACTTCCGCCATTAAAAAAGGCGACGTGGTACGCGCAGTAGTGGTGCGTGTAGCCCGTGAAAAAAGACGCAAAGACGGTTCCTATATCCGCTTTGATGACAACGCTGTTTGCATCATTAACGATAATGGCGAACCCAAAGGCACCCGTGTATTCGGCCCGATTGCCCGCGAACTTCGAGAAAAGAATTTCTTAAAAATCATTTCTCTGGCACCGGAGGTAGTATAGGTATGAACGTGAAAACGAAAGATACCGTGCTCATTTTAGCCGGTAAAGACAAAGGCAAAAAAGGCGAAGTGAAATCTGTTAACCCGTCCAAAAATACGGTTGTAGTGGCCGGGGTAAATATGGTTTCCAAACACCAAAAGCCTTCTCAAAATAAGCAAGGCGGCATCGTGCAGGTAGAAGCCCCTATCCACGCCTCGAACGTGGCGGTGGTCTGCCAAAAATGCAAAAAAGCAATGACGCCCAAAGTGCAAATTACGGCCGACGGTAAAAAAACCCGTGTCTGCCGCAAATGCAACGAAGCAATTATCTAATTAGGTACTGAAAATGACTGCTAAAAAAGAAACGAAAGTAACTAACGCGCCGCAAGGCTATGTTCCTGCCTTGCAAGCGCTCTACAAAGAAAAAGTGCTTCCGGCCTTGCTCAAGGAAATGGGGGTAAAAAGCCCCATGGCCGCGCCGAAACTGACCAAGATTGTTATTAACATCGGCGTAAAGGAAGCCCGCGAAGATATTAAAGCGATGGAAATCGCCAAGAACGATTTATCCGCCATCGCCGGACAAGCCGCGCAAGTGCGCCGTGCTAAAAAGTCCATTTCTAACTTCAAATTGCGTGAAGGCATGCCCATCGGCGTACGCGTAACCTTACGCGGCGCGCGCATGTATGAATTTATGGAACGCTTTATTTCCATTGCCTGCCCGCGCATCCGCGACTTCCAAGGTTTCAACCCGAGCTTTGACGGGAGAGGTAACCTGAACTTGGGGATTAAAGAACACTATATTTTCCCGGAAATTCATGTGGAAAAATCTCCCAAAGCCTATGGTATGAACATTACGTTTGTAACCACAGCCGACAACGATAAGAACGGCCGCTTGCT